>JBLHJX010000445.1:0-3006 GCA_047619225.1 Candidatus Latescibacterota bacterium | reverse complement strand
AAAACAAATCCGAAGCTGTAGGACTTGGCACAACCTATGCCTATTGGATCACCAAAATTCACAACGGTGACATTTCAGTTTCATCCAACAAACAAAATGGCACGACGGTAACAATAACATTGCCACAAGAAGCGCTCAATTGACATTGGCGTTAACCATTTTGACTGTGCGCGGTGTTATGGCGACTCTTTGCTTACTTTTCGTCGTTGAAAAGTAAGACGCCGTAGGCAACCCAAGCGCAAAACTTACTTTTCATATCCAATCGTCGTTGGTTCACACTTTCAAGCTGTCTTCTCCCTAAGGACAAACCCATGGGCATCCTCCACGGCACCATCATCGACGCAGCCACCGGCGAAAAAATCGACGCCAAAGTACACGTCATCAACGCCTCTGGCAAATTCGCACACCCATCAAACGCCATGTTCAAAAACGGCCCCGGCACACCCTTCTTCTTCTGCGATGGTGAATTTGAAGTCAGAGCCTCACGCGGCCGTGCCGACATCCTCGTCGAACGCGGAACCGAATACGAACCCGCCCGCGTAGTTGTCGACGTCCCCGAAAGAGGTGCCAAAGACGTCGAAATCACCCTCAAACGCTGGTACTACCCTCAAGAACAAAACTGGTATCCCGGCAACACCCACATCCACTACGACGAAAAAGAACTCCGTCCCGACGACCGTCTCGCCATCGATTGCTCCGTCGAAGGCTACAACGTCACCGTCGTCAGCGTACTCGACCGACGACAACTCCCTTATGCCAGCAACAAATACCCCATTGGTGTGATGAATGAATTCACCACCGCACATCATGTGCTCGACATCGGCGAGGAAAATCGACATTATGGCGAAAACTCTCCCTGGGGTTTTGGGTATGGCCACGTCATGTTCCTCAAAATTCGCAACCTCATTCAACCCGTCAGTCGTGGCCACATTCTCACTGCACAATTTGACCCCGACTATCCCCCCCTTTGTTTCTGTTGCGACGAAGCCCGTGAGCAAGGCGGCATTGTCATTTGGTGCCACAACGGACGCGGCATGGAAGCCCCCATTGCCGCCGCCCTTGGCAAACTCGATGCTTTCAATCTCTTCGATCCCTTTTGGAACGACCCCGAATACGACATTTGGTACAAACTGCTCAACTGCGGCATTCACTTACCCGCCTCCACCGGCACCGACTGGTTTATCTGCTCAAACAACCGCGTCTATGTCAACACCCAAGAAGACTTCTCCTACGAAAGCTGGATCGACGGCATGAAAGCTGGCAACACCTTCATCACCAACGGGCCAGCCATCAACCTCACAGTCAATGACCAACAAATGGGCAGTACAATAGATCTCGAAGGAGGCGGCAAACTCGATATCGAAAGCACATTCACCTCCTTCTATCCTGTTCACCGTGTCGAAATTGTTCAAAATGGATCGGTCATTCACAGCGAATCGTACCCAGAAGGCAAACGCGAGGGTGTTGTTCGCCACCAAACCAATGTCAACCGCAACGGCTGGATTGCCGCACGCCTTTGGGGCGATCAACGCGACAGCTTTAACCAATCTATCTATGCCCATGCAAGCCCCACTTACTTCACATGCGGCACGCAATCTGCCGAACAATCTGATGCAGCCAACTACTTCCTCAGTTCTATAGAAGAATCACTCAAATGGATCGATGACTATGGCCGCTACAACAACGACCAACAACGCGAAGATGTAAAAGAGCTCTTTCGCAAAGGTCGAGAAGCTTATGCGGGTTTGGTGTAACAGATGATTAATGATGCACTGACCTTATTCAACGCCTCACACCCATTGCCACCCCAATAACTATTGAACTATAAATGGGTCTCACCACAATTAGAAAAGCGTCTGTGATTTCTCACAGGCGCTTTTTTTATTATCCGACTTACGCAATTGATCCAAACCCTCTCACATTGGCACCCACGTCCTAATCGACATGGCAGACAATGGAGGAGGCATCCCAACAGAGATTCTCGATCGTATATTTGATCCTTTTTTTATCACCAAGGATCCAGACAAAGGCACAGGCCTTGGTCTTTCGGTATCCCGCTCCATCATAGAAGAATTTGGGGGACAAATAGAGGTAAACTCCCAAACCAAACAAGGCACCACCATTAGAATCACACTACCAGCCCTTCAAAACACCCCGCCAGAAATAACTTCGTAGGCTTTTCAAGCCATTCCAGAAAAACCAACTTGATTAGATATGGATCTCGCCAACAAATCCACACATAATTTAGCACCCACCAAAATGCTTGCCCAATGTAACTACCACCTGTACACTTCCGGCGCTACGCTACGCGATCCAATCAAAATTAATAACAACATGAACAACGCCCCAATGACTCTCTAAGCTATTGAGACAATCAGGATCTCGTTGAGCTTATCATAAAAATGGAGGCAACATGAACACCCGCAAATTTGGCCGAACAGATAAAAAAATCGCAACTTCAATATGTAATTGAAGTTGCGATTTTGAGTTTTTAGCAGAAACCGTGTGTGATATACCGTCCTTTAGAACGGGATAGCGCCACGACAACCTCATTCTACTGCTTATCGAAGTATGCGGTTAGAGAATAAACTCGAGCGTTGATGGCTTTTGCCATTTGCACAAGATCCTCAAAGGGTTCATATCGAATACTTAGAAAACCCTTATTAGATCCGTCGGGTAAATCTTTTGTATCCCGGTAAGTATGCCAAAACCAGCCGATGCAAGATTTGGATTGGAGCAAACCCAGAGTGAAATTTTGATAAAATCGCCCGCGGTCTGCCTGTGTTTTAACCACGCCACCTGCACCATCCGTATTTGTATATCCAGAGTCTTCACCTTTAGCATACCATTCACTAATCACAAACGGTTTATCGCCAGACCACGTACGCCAATTTTCCAATTCAGATACCCTTGGGGTCCACCGATGATAATAGTTTACAGAAATGACATCGGCATATTCACCCAGAACCTCAAACACGGGTTTGAGTCGAATGGCCTGACCATGAA
>JBLHJX010000444.1:0-3025 GCA_047619225.1 Candidatus Latescibacterota bacterium | reverse complement strand
ATAAGACCGTTGCGTTGACGGTCAAATTCACACCAAACAGGTGACCCATAAGATCCAAGTCAGTGTGCATTGCTACAGACGCTATGAGGAGTAGGTATCCACAATTTTTTACATCGCAAACTCTATGCCATATGAAACAACGCATACTTTTGTCAGAATACACCTATTTTACAGACCAAAACCGCGACACAATGACACGGCCAGTCAAAATCATGTGACAATTTGACCAAGACACATTGCCAAAATAAAATGGGGCATCACGTTTGTGATGCCCCATTTTATTTACTTTTTAAATATCTTCATCAATTACAAGAAATTTACCACACCACAAATCTGTCACATCCAACAACTAAAAGTATCCCATACGACAAAATGCCATACCAAAGTATCACATCTGTGGTCCTCATCTGAATTGCTTTGCATCATACCCTTATTTTCTTTCAGCCACAATCACCCAGTCTTGTTCATCGGGCGGTAAAAACGAAACCGCATCATACATCTCACCCAAGTCGGTTGCATCACCCGTTCTGGGGTTCACCTGCTTCACAATAAAAACACCACCTCCCAACCGCAACGTAACTCCCTCGGTCACACCACGCACATATCCTATATACATCATACCGGAATCTTCCAATGCCCAATATGCCGTCGACGGTGGCAAAGCATGTTTGCGCATCCCTTTCGGCGTGCTAAACTCTCGCACACCATCATCAGATCTTTCAACGGATGTCGTAATCAAATCATCATTGCATTTCAGCTTCCACCAATACAACCCTTTAAAGAATTGAATCACCTTTTGAATCTGCGCTTCCCAATCATCATCTTCGGCTGCGTCCAGATCAAACGGTTTGGGATTGCGACAACCACCAAAGTACGTATTGCCCCACCCCGTAATCACATATCCTCCCGCCATCACAATATCCCATGTTGCATGCCGAATGGTATCCAAGTCATGGCTGTTTTCTTTGTCACAAACCCCATCCTCATCCGAATCCCGCAAATAATAGGCATATTCCGAATTCACCACCGGCATATGAGTCCCCAGTGATTTCAAAATCTCATCGTGCACGTGCGGGTACATTTGTTGGTAATCGCCAAATGTGCACCAAGGCTCACTTGCAAACTCACGGGCGGTTCCCCAAATCATGGGGTGAATACCTATCATACGCCCATGCACATCCGCCTCCGACACCGCTTGCCCAATAGCCCCATAATCTGCCCGGGCTTGTTCTTCACTCACCCCTCGGCGAATATCTGCATTCCATTCACCTGCCAAAATAAAATACACATTCATCGCACCATACCGTGTGGCCATATATCGCGCATACCGTTCACGCGATGCCTGCGATGGAAATTCCCGCCAATCATTCGGGTTTGTCCCTTTATCGCTCCAAGCCAATACCAACCCCACCGTAATCCCTTTTGAATTTGCATATGCAATCCGTTCGCCCACCTCTTGCCAATAGGCCGGATTAATCTTCTCTGCCTGCAAATCATCAAACGCATCACCGCCAGCATTTCCCCATCCCGCTTCACAGATCATCATCGAATGAATCACATTGAAACCTTGCTCCGCCCGTTTATCCACATGGTCTTCAGCCATTTTTCGGTCGTGCTTTTTCTCTTCACTATCAGTCACAAACGCCCAAGCCGTATCCCCCACAAACCACATCGGTTCACCATTTTGATATTGAAAGTGCAACGGGTGACCATCCATCGCAGTGATACCACCGCGCAAATCAGAGCCCCCCACTTCAAAGCTTCCGCGATCCCCATTCAATCCACTGTCTGCACTTTGAGTCTCCCACCGCCATTCCCCCACCAAATCTGGTGAAAAACGAAATCGCCACGTTGCGCCACCATCCCAAAACAGGGCACTTGTACGCATCTCACCATCAGGCCCCGTTAAAGCAACCGAAGCAGTTGCCTCTAAGTATGGATTGTCATAAACACCAGTGTGTTCAAATGAGTGTTCAATAATGCCAAATTGTTTCACTGCCACATTATCCATATTGCTCTCCTTTATCGCTCAAAACCACCACCCACGAATCCATTTACTCTGGCTTACGCGTTTCCCAACCTTCTTGAAACAAACGCAAAAAGTTCTTTTCACCATACGGATGTTTCTCGACCTCTGCTTCATTGAGTTCCACACCCCACCCAGGTGCATCGGGAACCTGCAAATACCCATCTTGAACCCGTGGCACCCCCGACAAAAGATCCCATGTCCAAGGCTCCAATGAATCGTCAAAATTCTCTTGAATCAGGAAATTAGAAATGGATGCATGCATGTGTGCATTGACCACCGTGCACAAAGGACTCTGTGCCTGATGGCAGGCAACCAATGCTTCGGCGGCTTCGGCAATGCCACACACGCGCTTCAAATTTGAAACACCCAACGCCAACACTTCTGGTTGCACAATGTCAACCACCTTCGTTGCCAACAAGTCTACAAATGTCCCCATGCGTTTATATCGCTCACCTACAGCAACAGGCACCCCAATAGCCTTAGCCACTTCCACTGTTGCCGCTACATCACTCGAATGCACAGGCGTCTCCAACCACATCGGTGAAAATTCTTCCAATGCCCGCCCAATGCGAATCGCGTGTGTCACAGTAAAACGATCATGCGCCTCAATACACAAATCCACATCAGGTCCCACAGCCTCGCGCACCGCTTTCACAATTTCAATCGACAACCGTTCACTCTGCCGATCAATCTGACGATGCGCCCCACCAAAGGGATCAAATTTCATAGCCGTATAACCACGCGCAACCAACTTGGCAGCTTCTTCGGCAAAAAATGCGGGATCTCTCGGCCCTTGGTACCACCCATTGGCATACACCCGCAACTGATCACGTTGTTTGCCACCCAACAATTGCCATACCGGCACATTCAATGATCGACCCAAAATATCGTAACACGCCATTTCAATACCACTCATCCCTGTCGAATAATTGGCAAAACGGCTCTTATACATTTTCTGCCACAAATAATCAGGCTGCCGAGGGTCTTCCCCCACCA
>JBLHJX010000443.1:0-3039 GCA_047619225.1 Candidatus Latescibacterota bacterium | reverse complement strand
CTCCGCATACCCAGCCGATTCCTGAAAATAAGGCACGACCTTGTCCATAGATGCCAATGTGCCATCACCCGGAAAAATGCGAATCGACTTCGCCCCAAATTCCTTTGCCACATCCAACGTCTTCTTCATCTCATCCATAGCCGCCTTACGCTCACCCTCCGATTCATCTGAAAAGCCACGACCACAATACGACCCAATGTTCGCCAAACGCACCCCATACTTCTCGACCACACGACGCAACTCATCCATATCGTATGCAGGGTCCGTCACAGAAAAGTGCGGCATACGCCCCACCAAATCAATCTTATCAAAGCCCGACTCCGAAATCACCTGAAATGTATAATCCAAATCCTTCTCTTTCAAAGGAAAACTACAAGCCGTTACCCGAGAAACGTCCATTTCAAATCTCCTTTTTCATGTATAAATTAAAAACAACCTTAGATGTTCACGCGACAGACCAAACTGGGTAAAGTCTATTTGTGGAAGAATTCCGTATTTTTTGGGTGTGGATGTCGGGAGTGGTTCTGCATTTTTCCGCGATCTACCAACCGTGCACAAAATGCCCACCATCAGGAAACCAAATGGCATCAATTACACTCGAAAACGCAATGCCAAACAAGTACCCCACAATCACCCCAAACCAAAAGGGCTTTGACTTACGATACAAAGACACCCCACCAAAACGCAACACGGCCACCTTCACCAACCACACCAAAAAAATACAGAAAGCATATCGATTATTGGTAAACGCAATCGCTGCCGGGTGAAAAGGCCACCAGGCAAACCGAGATCGCAAAAAAGTCAGGCCAGCTGCACCTGCAACACCAAAACCCCACACACCAAATTTTTGAAAATCAAACACAGTAACTTTGCTGCCTTCAATATAGGGAATCTCATTGATCAGTTGATCCATTGGCCAAGAAACCAAATGTCCATTGAGACCGCCTTCTAGATAACATCTATAAATTTTGATACCAGCCGAACCATAAAACCCAACCACAAAAGCCAAGGGAATTGCGATGCAAATGGCAGGATGGCGTTTGAGGTGATGTCCCATCAAACGAAAGATGTGTGCAATAGCTGGCAAGGAGGTCGTACGAATGGCCTCGCCCAAAAACGTATTTCGATTAACAGACGTCATCATCGTCATTGTGCTGGGCTGTAGATTCTCTGTGCCCAACAAAGATACAATAATGTGATGTCCTTTTCCACCAGCGGGTGACAAAAATGTAAAACCCGTCGTTGCTGCATATTTTGTAATGCCAAAATAACAGATAAACATCAACACCATTTGCAGAAGGGTCGTTCCCAAAGTAAAACCAACGGACATCAACCATCCGCCCATACAAATAGAAGACAGCAGCAACCCACCCCACGCCATCCGATAAGACACGGGTTCCCCATCGTCAGATTCTCGAACCGCCGAAAGTGCCTTTAGAAAGGTGTCTTTTAAATGCCCACGCGCCACCCAAACAGACCAAACCACCAAAAACACCAGCGCACCATGCGACTCCAACATTGAAATTTCACCTGCTGTAGCGGCCTGTCCTTCAATACCAACAGAGAACCCCGTGCGATTCATCATACCGATCTTATAAATATTGATCAGATTGTAAAACCAAAAACTAAACAGAATGTCCAATGGGCACAAATAAGCCAACCCCATAATCAACGGCTGCACCCGCAAGTAGATATCCGGATAATACAAACCCAAATTAACCGCTTTGGAGGTATACACATCAAATACTGTAATGCGCGGCAAGCTGATGGCAAAGTAGCCCAATATATTCCACCCAATAATACTTGCCACAAGTCCAAAACCCATCCAAAAAAGTCGGTCTTTGAATATGGCGGGCAAGCATTCGCCTTCTCGCTCTTCCAACAGCGCAGCCGGAAACTCGGCCATAGGAAAGACCAAGCGTTCTTTTTCTTGCCACTGCTTAAAAAACAGAACACTGCCAAAAAAACCCGCCATCACCGCACCCAAGACCCCAACCAACCACCAAGAAAAAGGTCGAAACCACATCAACCATGGAATCGACTCCCCTTGTTGTAAGCCCGTATAAATTTGGCGGACAATAGGCAAACGCGCATCCAGAAACAGCCATTCGGGCAAAAAAGGAATGGCTGTTTCTCGCAACCGATTCTCTGGAGACGCATAAAACTCAGGCGACGGCACCAAACTCACCGAATGCAGTGCCCACCCGACCGCAGGCAAATTACCTGCCACCCACACCATACCCAGAATGGTCACCAACTCTGTACGTGTGAGGGCAAAACGAGGCATAATCGCTTTTAGGGCCGCATTGACAAAAACCCATGCCACAAAAGGTATCAACACCGCCACAGGAAAAAAACTTTTGACCAAATTTCCTGCAAAATAGGTCATATACCAAGTACTGACTGCAATCGTCAACACGCCCAAAAACATTGCACGGCTCGTCACATGCTGCCGAAGTTGGGTTAATGAGGTCGGACTGTTCCTATTTTCATCAGCAAATGCCACGCGAACCACCCATCACCCGTTAGAAATGCCAGAGTCACGCACGTCATACCGTTGCCCACCTATCGACAGCAGTATTAGCGCATCACTTTGATAGTTTTCATAGGACATTTTTGCACCCTGATTGACCATCACCAAATCATTCCCAATATGTGCGACCTCTGTTTCGCCCACCAACTCGGTTTCTACAATAGGTGCATCCAAATGCTCATGCGACATGCTCAAAATCACACCCAAATTACGCGCAGGCATTTCAATACCCGACGGTGTAAACCGCAAGTGATATTGTTGATGCCATTGTGCATGGTCTTTGCCCTTCATTGGCGGCGGGTCCCAACCTTCTGAAAGGGAGAAAAAGCCATTTTTATGGTGCATAAAATGCCCCCGCAACACACTGTCTCCTCGTCTCACTTGGAACAACCGACGTTCTTCATTCACTTCATATTCATTCCAAGAATGCAAATTCCATTGTAAACCTGAAGCAATCCCAGGTTTGGCAACAAACTCATCCACCATCACAAAATATTGTTGTTCCT
>JBLHJX010000442.1:0-3047 GCA_047619225.1 Candidatus Latescibacterota bacterium | reverse complement strand
TCGGCGCAGATGAATTTTTTGCGGCAATTCTGGAAAGGACAAGACCCAACACCCAGTACACCTGTGAATGAGCGTTTGATTCAACATCTTCAGCGGATGACCTACGTGGAGACAAATTTTTCGAGAACCAATACCGAGGAACCCATCGATACAGATCGGGGACGGGTTTATATTACATACGGGCCCCCCGATGAAATTGAGCGTGATGCATCATCGTCAGAAGGCAAACCCTCTGAAATATGGCATTATGGACGGAACCAATTTATTTTCCGCGACTCGAATGGGTTGGGTGTGTATCGATTGGTGCATTCGACATATCCGGGTGAAGTGTATAACCCTGAGTGGCAGTTGCAAACGTATTGACGCAAAAGCGACACGTTAGAAAGTTGGAACCTTATTTATTGCTGCGCTAAAATTGTGTTTTTACACGATTTTAATAATGGGCAGAAGATTGAATAAATTGGCGGTAGAAGGGTAGGATATAAGGGCGTTTATTCCCCATATTCTGCCCTTTTTTTGTTTCTGGGGTTGACGAATGATTGCTTATTATTCATATTAAACCGAACGGTCAACTATGGAGGTTTTATGGGACGGACAAGTGATGCAAAAGAGCGGTTGATTCAGGGGGCTATGGCCTTGATTCACGCACGCAGTTATGCCGATGTGGGTGTACAGGAGTTGTGCGAGCACGCTGGGGTGAAAAAGGGCAGCTTTTATCACTTTTTTAATACCAAGCAAGATTTGGTCTTGGCGGCTTTAGATGAGTGGTGGGCATTTGCAAAAGAGCGCAATTGGAATGACGCGTTTTCACCCACACGACCACCCATGGAGCGAATTGAGCGGTTTTTTGAGATCAATTATGAGCAAAACGCGGCCGAATTTGAGCAATCGGGGCAATTTAGTGGGTGTCCGTTTGGCAATTTGTCTATTGAGATGTGTTGCCAAGATGAAGCAATTCGCGCGAAAATTCACGCTATTTTTGATGATGTGGTGGGCCGGCTCAAGCAGACTTTGGACGATGCGGTGGCCAGTAAAATATTGGCACCGATGGATACGCAAGAAACGGCACTGGCTTTGTGGGCTTATTGTGAAGGGGTGCTGATGTTGGCCAAATCGCGACAAGATTTGGATTTGTTGCACCGATTGGGCAAACGGGCGGTGCGGTTTTTGCAAGCTTCGGGGCGAAAAGCGGCTTGAAAGGCGCAGAGAGCGGAGCGCTTGGTGCAAAGGTATGTTCTTACTGATTGTTTTGTGATTTTATTCATTTTATTCATTTTCTTTTCAAAAGACCCAACTTTTAGAGGGTTTTCTATCGTTCTATAGCGATTGTGTTTGAGGGGGCATTATTATGTCTTTAACAGCAGAGTTAGATGTTTTGCGTGAAGGTAGTGGGCTTCAAATGCCTCCTAAGGCATTGATGACGATTCAGGATTCTATTGAGGATTTATCGCGGTCGGGCATTGTTGCACGCAGTTTAAAGGTGGGCGATGTTGCGCCTGACTTTTTGTTGCCTAACGCTGTGGGTGAAAATGTGCAATTCTCCAATGTGCTTGAAAATGGGCCTGTTGTTTTGACATTTTATCGGGGTGGGTGGTGCCCATTTTGTTCTGCAGAACTTCAGGCGTATGAGAATGTGTTGGGAGGCATACAGCGGTTGGGGGCAACTGTGGTGGCTGTTTCACCGCAGACACCGGACAATTCGATGACAACTGCAGAGAAAGAGAATTTGACATTTGATGTGTTGAGTGATGTTCAAAATGAGGTGGCACGAAAATTTGGCATTGTCTATCATGTGCAGGATGAGTTGCAAGCGCTTTATGCAGATTTGGGTTTGGATTTGCCCGCATTTAATGGGGATACCAGCTTTGATTTGCCGGTACCTGCAACCTTTGTCATTGATGCGGATCTGATGATTCACTTGGCTTTTGTTGACCCAGATTATACACGGCGGTTAGATCCTACAGAGGTGTTGTCGGTGTTGCGAAAACTACAGGTAGCGGCATGAGGGAACGCTTCTAAAGGCGGCAAAGTGAACGTGTTGTTGCCTTTAAATTTTGGCCAAATAGAAACCGATTCTCATTTGTAAATGGGAATCGGGTTTTTTTTGTTATAGACCATTGGGCTTTTATGTGACTGTTAATCCACCGTCAACAACGAAGTTAGCTCCTGTAGCATAACTTGCATCGGGTGTGGCGAGAAAGGTAATCATGGGGGCGATGTCTTCGGGTACACCCACACGACCGAGGGGAATGGATTCGCGTAGGCGGTTGTCGCGGCCTTTGGGGTCGGGGTGTTGGTCGTGGTTGGGTGTGCGTTGGAGGGCACCGGGGCAGACGCTGTTGCACCGAATGTTGTGTTGGGCATAGTGAACGGCAATGTGACGGCTCAGGCCAATGAGGCCGTGTTTGCCCGACATGTAAGCTACGTTGCGTGAGCCCCCGCTGAGTGCGGTAACAGATGCGACAATAACGACCACGCCACCTGTGTTTTGTTTGACCATTTGTGCCAGGCCATACTTGGTGGTGAGATAGACACCGCGATAGTTGATGTTGTGGGTGTGATCCCACACGTCTTCGGGTAGGGTGTGCAGGTCGACATCTTCATTGTGCATTTGAATGCCTGCATTGGGCACGAGAATGTCGAGGGCGCCGAATTGTTCAACGGTTTGTGCAATGGCGGCTTCAACTTGGTCGGCTTTGGAGACATCTGTGGGAATGCCACTGGCGCTGTATCCGGCGTCAGTGAGTTCTTTGGCTATGGCGTGAACACCTTCGGCAGGGACACCTGTGATGGCTATTTTGGCCCCTTCTTTGGCCATGAGGCGTGCAGTTGCCGCGCCAATGCCACTGCCAGCTCCGGTGATGAGTGCGACTTTTCCTTCGAGTTTCCCCATGCGTTTACCTTTCTAGATGTGCTTTGAGATGTAAGTGCAATTAGGTTGGGCGTTCGATGATCCCAATACGATAGATACGACTTTTGTGACAGATTTTTGGTTTTATTTGACGATATTGTATTTTTTGTTGACGTAAACTTGATTTTATAAGATC
>JBLHJX010000441.1:0-3113 GCA_047619225.1 Candidatus Latescibacterota bacterium | reverse complement strand
CACCAACTACAGCGACAGTTTAGACGCCATCGACAAAAACGGCTGCGTCCCCGTGCCCGAAGGCCCCGGCCTTGGCGTAGAACTCGACTGGGACTTCATCGAAAAACACCGCACAGGAAAAGTCACTTATCCAAAATAGCTTCCATTTCTGATTTGCACACAAAATCTCGGAGATCATAAATGATCCTTCTTTGTCGCTTTTTAACAGCATTCATTACCATTGCTGTTTGCCACAACACCAGCACGGCGCAATTAATTGATCAAACTTGGGTTGATGCCAACATCCACATCAACGAAATCCAAACCATTGGCTCACACAACAGTTATAAAAAAGCAATCGACCCTTCTCTCATGGCCATCTTAACCCAAGCCGATTCGGCCACAGCCCGTTCCTTGGACTATGCACACGCCTCTCTCACAAGACAGTTAAACTTGGGCATCCGTAAATTTGAAATTGACGTTTATCACGATCCAGTAGGTGGTCATTACGCAACACCTTATGGCATTCGTCTCGTTGCCGAACAAGGTTTGCCACCTGGACCACCGTATGACCCAAACAAAGAAATGTTAAAACCAGGCTTCAAAGTATTCCACGTACAAGACATCGATTTTAGAAGTACCTGTCTCACATTCAACGCCTGTTTAGAAGAAGTAAAAAAATGGTCTGACGCTCACCCAAAACACATTCCCATTGTGATGATGATCGAACCCAAATACGGCACCATTAACCGTGAACATTTCGTCCGTCCAATAGACTTCACACCCGCCGCTATCGACTCATTAGACAATGCAATCTTAAATATCATCCCTCGCCCACGCATCATCACACCCGATGATGTGCGCGGCAAATACGCAACCTTAGAACAAGCAATTCTTGCCAAAAGTTGGCCCACATTAGGACAAACCAGAGGCAAATTCCTTTTTTTATATGGTGTAAAAGGCGCAAAATTAGACATGTATGTTGATGGACACCCATCCCTTTCAGGACGTGTCATGTTTGCCAATGTGGAACCCGGTCACCCCGAAGCCGCATTCCATCTGGTCAACAACCCCAAAACAAATAACAAACGCATCCAGAACTTGGTCCAAAAAGGATACATGATTCGCACACGGTCAGACACAGGTACCAAAGAAGCACGCTCGGGCGACACATCAAGACTTGAAGCAGCCTTAAACAGCGGCGCACAAATCATCAGCACAGACTATTATTTGGAAGACAAACGATTTGGCTCCGGATATAAAGTCAAAATACCAGGCAATACAGTTGCCCGATTTAACCCCATCTTACGCCCAAACTTAAAAATGCCAAAACTCATCGAAAATCTTGAATGATATATACCAAAACCAGAATACGACTCGCCGGTGGTGTGGGCCGTTGTGCAGTTGGTGGGTGGTGATGGGTCGGAAGGGCGGCGTGTGGAACACGAGGTGGGGGGTGGGAACTGCGCGGGCAGGTGAGGGTGGCCTCCGCTCGTAAAAACACTGAAGCTCATCAAAAGCCCCACGCAGTGGCAGCTTTTTTGCCTACTTTTTTAGCTGTTGAAAAAAGTAGGTCGCCGAAGGCATAAAAACACATAACAAAAAACCTACTTTTTTTTAGAAAGAATACCCATGCCCACACTACAAGAAACCGTACAAGACTACACCAACTCAGAACACTACCTCTTCTTAGACAGCACCCAAAAAGAACACGCCGAAACCCTCTTATCATATTGGACCGAACAAACCACCAATGACCCAGAACCCGACGACATCGAAAACGCCCTCAAAGCCGTCGGCCAATTAGACATATCACTCCAAGCACGCAAATCATTTCCCGCCCTACTTCAAACCTACTTCGAATACTTAGAAAGCATCGCCGGTTTCCCAAAAACCTCCGCCTGGTCCATGCAAATCGAACACCTCGAACCCAAATACCTCGAAAGCTTTCGCAACGACGGCACAATGAAAGGTGAAACCATTCGCAAAACACTCCCCAAAGTAGGCCGCAATGATCCCTGCCCCTGTGGCAGCGGCAAAAAATACAAAAAATGTTGCGACGGGTTGTTTTCATGATCCGCATCCTCATCGACGCAGATGCCTGCCCCGTCAAAGAAGAAACCTACCGCGTAGCCAAACGATACAACCTCAACGTCATCCTCGTCTCAAACACCTGGATGCGCATCCCCAACGCAGATTGGCTCGAACAAATCGTCGTCAACGACCACCCCGATGCCGCCGACGATTGGATCGTCGAACAAAGCACCGACCAAGACATCGTCATCACCGCAGACATCCCCTTAGCCGGTCGATGCCTCGAAAAAAACGCCCGCGTGATGAGTCCACGTGGGCGCTACTATACCGAAAATGACATTGGTGAAGCCCTCTCCAACCGCAACCTCCGTGAACAACTCCGCGACATGGGCATCATGACCGGCGGCCCCAAACCCTTCTCCAAACAAGACCGCTCTCACTTCCTCCAACGCCTCGACCAACTCATTCAAAACATCAACCGATAACCTAATCCATCATCTCCACATCCACACGCTTCCCAAACGCATCATTATACCGCGCCACCCCATCGACACCCACAATCAAAAACGGTATATCCACGATCTGCTTCAAAGCCTCATCAGCCCCCACCAAAAACAAATACGTCGCCAACACATCAGCCTCTTCCGCTGTGGGTGCCAACACGGTCGCACTCTGTGACAACGTGCCCGGATACCCCGTGCGCGGATCAAGAATGTGATGATACCGATGTCCCGCAATCATCTTAAACCGCTCATAATCACCACTTGTAGCCACCGCATAATCCTTCAAATGAAACCGCGCTACCAAGTCTTGCAAATGACGCGGATGTTTCACACCCACCCGCCACGCTGTCTGCGCATCCTTCATTCCAGACACATAGATATCCCCGCCCGCATTCAGCAAAAAATGCCGAACACCCTGCGCCTTTAAACTCGCCACACCCCGATCAATTGCATACCCCTTGGCAATCGCTCCCAAATCAATCTTCGCACCCTTATGCCGCACAAAAATCGTCGTCTGCACCGAATCCAACACAATCGCCCGAAAGTCAACCAAATCACGTTGTTGATCCAAAACCTTTTGATCCGGCACCTGCACAT
>JBLHJX010000440.1:0-3126 GCA_047619225.1 Candidatus Latescibacterota bacterium | reverse complement strand
TTGCAGAAGTTGAAGACGTACGGTATTGAAACGTAGGATTGGAAAAATGAAAATCACAAAATAAAAAAGTCCATTGAATTACTTTTGATGGGCTTTTTTATTTTTCTTTGCCTGTTTGTAAGTGGGGTGGGTTTTTATGCGTACGTTCGATTTAAATGTGAGTCGTGTGATGCTTGGTGGTGTTATATTATGGTGTGTGATAAACATAACCAACCATTCTCAAGTGAGAGGGCAAGAAATGTCTTTAGGTGATCCAAATGTGGAAATGGGACAACCTCCGGTGCCGCGCAGTTCAGTGATTAAGCGAGTTGTGTGGGATCAGGCAGTGGTGCGTGATGTGTTGGGCCCAGTGGGTAAAAGTGGCAAACGGAATGGCAGTGACAATTTTCCGATTACGTGGGCTGCCGATGGGCATTTGTACTTGGCTTATGGTGATGGCTATGGTTTTGAACCGATATTGCCGATGAAATTGGGGATGGGATTTGCGAAGGTATTGGATGGACCCGAAGGATTTAAGGGTGTGAATATTCGGTCTGACGGTGAGAACCAAGGACATGGTCGATCGGGTAAAAAGGGCAGTGGGATGTTGGCGGTGGATGGCGTGTTGTATATGTGGGTGTTTCATGCGGATGAGGAAGGGGGACAGTCTCAGTTGGCACATTCGGTGGATGGGGCGAAGACGTGGGTGTTTGCGCCGTGGAAATTTGCTGAGTTTGGATTGTGTGCGATGATCAATTTTGGTCAAGAGTACGCAGGTGCGCGTGATGATTATGTGTATACGGTGCGCCATTGGCCGATGGACCAGCGGATCGGTTTGTGTTGATGCGTGTGCCCAAAGACCGGATTTTGGATCGTGAGGCGTATGAGTTTTTTGTTCGGGTGGATGGTGAAAACAATCCGACTTGGTCGTCTTCTATTGACAACCGAGGCGCGGTGTTTGAACATGAAGATGCGTGTTTGCGGTCGGGCATGAGTTATCATGCTGGGTTAAAGCGTTACTTGTGGTGGCAGCATGTTCCAAATGAGCCGGATCACAGAGATCGGGGTGATACGCGATTTGAAGGTGGTTTTGGCATTTATGATGCACCGGAACCTTGGGGCCCTTGGACGACGGCATTTTTTACAACAAAGTGGGATGTGGGCCCAGGTGAGCGTGGGGAGTTTCCACCCAAGTGGATGAGTGAAGATGGCAAGACGATGTATTTGGTGTTTTCGGGAGATGACAATTTTTGTGTGCGCAAAGCCACATTGGAACTGCAATAGTGGAGAAGAGATATGGCGATTACAGATGCATTGCCTGAGATGAAACGAGAATTGAAGTTTTATCCTGCGGTGAATGACAATCCAAAAAAATTAACGCAGGAGCAAATTCACGAATTTAATGAAAGGGGCTGTCTCTTTCCGTTGGATGTGTTTACACCAGAAGAAGCGAAGGCCAATCGGGAATACTTTGAAATGCTGATGGAGATGGCTACCGCAGCGGGAAGAAACAATTATTCGATTAATGGATGGCACCAATCTTGTCAGGGTATTTATGATTTGCTGATGGATGATCGCATCTTGGATTATGTGGCAGATTTGGTCGGCGAAAATTTGGTGTCGCGGATGACGCATTATTTTGCGAAGATGCCGGGGGATACAAAAACGGTGGCTTGGCATCAAGATGCGTCGTATTGGCCTTTGACGCCTTCAAAGACGGTGACGGTTTGGCTTGCAATTGATGATGCCAGTGTTGAAAACTCGGCGATGGAAGTGATTCCGGGATCTCATGTTCATGGACAGATCGCGTTTGATCGCAGCAAGCCAGAAGAGAACAATGTGCTGAATCAATCGGTGAGCAATGCCGAACAGTTTGGTGAACCGGTCGCGCTTGAGATGAAGGCGGGACAGATTTCAATTCATTCGGACTTGCTGTTGCACGGGTCAAACCCCAATGCGTCTGATCGACGGCGTTGTGGGCTCACGCTTCGATATATGCCACCGGAGGTGCGGACGAAGGAAAAAGATCAGTCGCCTGCGGTGATTTGTAGAGGCAGTGACCCATCGGGATATTGGCAACATGTACCACGCCCAGAGGGAGATGCGGTGCCGTCGTAAAAAAGTTTGTTACCTTTTTGAGACGGTGGTTTCTAATGGAGTAGAAGCCAACATTCACGCATATTCTGGGAGGCTGTTATGACAAAACTTATCACAAAAGAACAACAAAGAGCGATAGAAAAGTTACACGTTGATTTTGCGAACCGGTTGGGGAAGGTTTTCTCTGAAGCTGTGGGTGGTGTTACCGATTCGGACATAAAATTTGTGGATCAAACAACATATGCAGAATTTATTATGTCGTTGAGCAATCCATCGGCTTCGTACACCTTTAATGTAGCGCCGTTAAATGGACCCGTTGTTCTCGATTTCCCATTGCATATTGCACATTATTTTACGAAGCAGGCCATGGATGAAAGGTCTGACGGGGCGTTGAACGAAGAAGAACGGGGTGTCTTGAACACAGTGTTGAAAAATGTGCTGAAGGAATTTGAGGCATTTTGGGCACCTGTCGAAAAGGTTCAAGTTTCCAATGCAATGTTGGAAACCAATCCTGAAGTTATTGGTATTGCCGAACCCGGTGATACAGTGGTTTTAATTGGGTTTGAGATTCATTTTCAACATGCAAATGGTGTGGTGAGCTTGGTTTACCCTTATAAAACTTTGGAAAGCGTGTTGCCGAAGTTTTCTGAATAAGTTAGATCGTTTCTTTTTGCAACTGCACTCTGGTTCGCGTTACGGTTCCATCAATAATTTTATAAAAATTTAAGGGGCACCACACGATTGACAAATCGGTGGTGCCCCTTTTTTTGTTTAAATCGACACTCATGTTCACAAAAAACATAATTAATGCCTTCTGTGCAAGATGGATGTGGGTCACGCGTCTTCTTTCTCTCTGATAATGTTTGCACCAGCCTTG
Source organism: Candidatus Latescibacterota bacterium (assembly GCA_047619225.1). Taxonomy (GTDB): domain Bacteria; phylum Latescibacterota; class UBA2968; order UBA2968; family UBA2968; genus JABIFK01. The sequence goes on along the minus strand of JBLHJX010000440.1, from coordinate 173 downwards.
CTTAAGGCTTTGTCGATAGATTCATAACCGCGATCGAGTTCATCTACTCCATGAATGATTGTTTCGCCTTCGGCAATGATGGCGGCGAGTAGATACGTGAATCCTGCGCGCAAATCGGGAATCGTAATATCTGTACCTTGGAGTTGGGTTGGCCCTTTGATGAGGGCGCTGTG
>JBLHJX010000439.1:0-3143 GCA_047619225.1 Candidatus Latescibacterota bacterium | reverse complement strand
GTGGCGAGATAGAAGGGCCCGTTTGGCGATTCTCCAATTGCAATTTTGTAAACCGATTTAGGCGGTAAATCGGCTCGATTCCAGGTTAGAGTGATGCTGCCACCGGCATCATTGGGTGTGTCCATTGTTTGAATTTGGGTAGGTTGTTGTGCTTGAACAGGACACATACAGAATAGGAGGGTTAAGCAGAGCAAAATATATCGCATATGGATTCTCCTAATGGCGCAAGGCAGACGATGGACGACTGGCGATGGACGATGGACAGGCTAATTTGTTTACTCTTCTATGAGTTCAACATTGGCCCGTGGCACCACCGCACGGGTGCCGTCTTCAAATTCGACTTCGAGCACACGCACATGGGTTTCTGATTCGACGGCTTGTAACTCTGGTGGTAACGCTGTCACTTTGCCCACTTTGCCAAAGTAGGGCACACGAATCACACGCAGGAGTGCACCTTCGACAAGCCCGAGATGATCTCCCTCTTCGGCATATTGTGTCGACGGGTTGGGGATGATGATTTCTGGGCGTTGGACGCCTGCTCGGATCTGTGTGGCACCTGAGATTGAGGCTTCTTGTCCATGGTGTTCTTTGAATATTTCGAAAGTTTTACGTGCCATGTTGATGGGGCCAAAGCCTTCGGTCACAATGACTGTGATGCCTATGGTTTCACTGCCTGTGATGGCCACACCCAAATCATATCCTAACAAGCTGCGCAAGTCAGAATCGCGGATACCGCCACCGATTATTCCCATCGCACCTACATCGCGTGCTTTGTGAATGACATCAAGCGTGAGCAGGTTGCCACCTACAATGATTTTTCCTTTGCAAGTCTCACCAATTTGTTCGGGCAAGAGTTGGTGGTCGGGGTTTTCTGAAAGGACTTGCAAGGGTCCCCAAGTTTCACCCCCTACACCAAAGATGCCTTGAATGAAGGCACCCGTAGATTCAATGACAACACCTTCTTCGGGCATGACTTCAATAACTTGCCCGTCGATGTAAGCTTTTACTTCAACTGGGCGGGGTGGTTCGCGTAAGATGACTTGCCCTGTGATTTTTGAAATGCTTTCCAGTGTGCCCGTGATGGGTGCTGCAACGGTGGTTTTAAACCATTTTATTAAGGGTTTTGTTTCGGCAATGGGTTCCCCTGCTTCAATGGTGTCACCCTCTTTTTTGAGCATATAGTTGCTTAGTTCTGCGGGCGAGCAACTTAAGGTATTGATCAAGTTTAAAGTGGTTACTTTGCCGGGCAGATTGGTTCGTGCGACAACTTGATCACGGGTAACTGAGTCCTGTGTTGTCACCAGTACGTCCCCTTTAAGTGGCAGTTGTCGCCGCCTTTGGAGCGTGGTATTTCGGGTGACTCGAAGGCCTGGTGTGTATGCGTGTGCCATAATTGGATCCTAAAATAAAGCGCAAAGTGCAAAGTGCAAAGTTAAAATCGAAGGCATAAGGTTGTATAGGGTGTAATGTTAAGTGTTTTTTGGATACAGTTCTAAGACATCGCTCCATTTGCTGATTTGTAAAACGCGTTGGGCGGCATCACTTGGAAATAGAATCGGGCGCCCACGCCCATCGAGCACGAGGCCTGCTTCACCCCCTTTTACGGTGGTGCTGAGTTCTTGACCCACACCAGCACCCACATCCCAACCGCGTTCAGGGCTCAGTGTGATGTGTGCTTCTTGGTCGGCATTAAGTGGAAAACGCAAGAGATCGCCCACATGGAGTTGTCCCGTTTGTTTGCCACTGGGCAGTTCTAAATTATAAGTGAGGCATGTTGCGTTTGCTTTGCCTTGACCAATGGGAGCGATACATGTGCCAATATAAATGAGGCAGTCGTGTTCAAAAACTTGTGTGGCGGCAATTTCGTTGACAGAAGATAGGACCCCTAAATGAGGCATCATAAAAATGCTGTCGACTGCCAAGCGCGTGATGCCCTCGGGTTGAAATGCATCGATGAGCATAGCGGCTGTTTGAACGCGTCGTGGTGCATGAGACAAGACCCCTCCGCTGCCAATGAGGAGATCGAGGTCGCGCATTTGAATGAGGCTTTCACCACTGCTGTCTTGATCAAATACATCGGATAGGGTGCGTTCGGTTTGTACGCCTTTTAGACCAACGGCCAATGCGCGGTGTTGAACAAATGCCAAGCGCAATGCTTCGCGTGCAATGGCTTGTTCAATTTGTAATTCTTCGAGCATTTGCGGAATGGTGGTGGGGCGAATCATTTTGTTTTTGATGCGGTCCCGCAAATCGGCTTCGTCGATGTCAAATGGCACCCAGCGCATCACATTTTCAAGGCCGGCTTCGGCAAGGACGTTGGAGACGCTGTAGGACATGCCGAGGTTGGCACTGACGGTGCGGTTGAAAATCTCTTGGAAAACACTAAAGACATCGGTTGTAGCCCCACCAATATCTACCCCAACAACGTTGATGTTTTGCTGTTTGGCAGCGGTTTGCATCATGAGGCCCACGGCACCCGGTGTGGGCATAATGGGCGCGCCCGTCCAAGTCATAAGTTTGCGATAACCAGGTGCTTGTGCCATAACGTGTTCGAGAAACATATCGTGGATAACATGGCGTGCGGGGCCGAGGTTTTCTTCTTCGAGAGTGGGGCGGATGTTTTCTGTGATGGTGAGGTCGGTTTGTTCGCCGAGGGTGCGTTGAATATCTTGGGCGGCGTCTTTGTTGCCTGCAAAGATGACGGGCAGTTTATAACCCGAACCAAAGCGTGGTCGTGGGTCTGCTGCTGCGATAAATTCAGCGAGTTCTACGACGTGGCTGATGGTGCCGCCGTCGGTGCCGCCAGAGAGCAAGACCATGTCGGGGCGTAGTTGTCGAATGCGTTCAATTTTTTCGTGGGGTTGGCGGCCATCATTGGAAGCCAGGACGTCCATGACGATGGCGCCTGCACCCAAGGCACAGCGTTGGGCGCTTTCACCCGTCATGGTTTGAATGACACCGCCGACCATCATTTGTAAACCGCCCCCAGCACTGCTGGTGGAGATGTAGATGTCTACACCCGTTTCGCCTTGGGCTGGCGTGATGATGTTTTCGCCATCGAGGATTTTTCGGCCTGACAGTTCTTCTATTTCTTGTATGGCGTTGAGTACACCTCGTGTGACGTCTTCATATGGGGCTTCAAC
>JBLHJX010000438.1:0-3150 GCA_047619225.1 Candidatus Latescibacterota bacterium | reverse complement strand
TTTTTTTGTGTTGTTCTCGATCCGTTGTGAATATGCATCAAGCCTCCAATCCAATTTGTTCTAATTTTGGTGGTGTTGCAAAAAAACCGACAAAAACCATTGGAATGGTCAACGCCGCAAAAACCCACAGCACTTCGTGATAGCCTCCAAAATAATCATGCCCAGCGCCCATCAAAAACGGTCCCGTACTGGAAGCTGCCACACCCACAGTGGCCAATGATCCTCGAATTTTTCCCAAATGCGCACGACCATAATAACGCACCCAAAGCGTAGCACTCACAGCAGCAAGCATGCCTTGCCCAATGCCCATCATACCGGCAAAAATCTGAGACGTCCAAACCGAGGACACGTGCAACAAAGTCAAAATAGTACCTGATAAACCTGCAGTTGCAACTGCCAACAAGATATTCAACGGCAAACGATCGGCCAAAACCCCTCCAGTAAACATAAAAAGGGCATAAGACACGGCAGAAATAGTAAACATGGTCGCAGCATCGGCCTCGGTCAATCCACTGTCTAAATAAATCTGCACCACGTGAAAATGAATGCCTGTTATAATCATAGACGGCAGGGCCATAGACACGGCCATAATCCAATAGGCGCGTGTTCTGAATGCCTCAGATAAGCGAAAACCACGGTTTTCTATGTCACGAGATACATCCACAGATACCCCTTCGTCCGGCAAAACGCCATCAACCACCTGCCCTACCTCTTCGGGCCGATTGCGAAAAAACACAATCAAAAGGGGCAACAGCGCAGCCCACACCATCATTCCCAATAAAGCATATGCCCATCGCCAATCGACCAGTTGGATCAACCACAAATTAAACGTGGGCACCAAACCCATAACCAATCCGCCGGTCACGCTGACAAGCCCCGCCGCTAAACCCAACCGATTGTGAAACCACATGGCCAAAGCATTATGGGCCAACAACTCCATTGCCCCTTGCCCCAACATACGCAAAAATAAAAACGAAAAGAAAACCGTAACCAATCCACTTGCTTGCGATATGCCCACACACGCAAAACCAAACAAAATAACCACGCCCGTTAGCGTACGTCTCAACCCATAACGATCCATAAGCGCGCCCACATAAATCATAGGCAAAGACGCCAAAAACGTGCCCAACATATAGGCACCGCTGATTTCACTGTGTGATAAATTTAAAACCCGTCGGATATATGGATTAAAAACAGAGACACCAAACGTTTGCCCTGGCGAAGTGGCGACCAGCGTGATCATCACAACGGGCAACATCAACCATCCATAAAAAAAAGGGACCCGTGAAACCACCCAATCTTGTTTCTGATTTGCATCTTCTGAACCCACCTGCCCGTCCGCCATCATCCCTCTTTTCAATGATCAAAACGAGGGCGTGGAAACCACGCCCCTTGCCGAAAATAAAACAACTGGCTTTGCTTATTTTAGCCACCTTGCAACAATCAGAAATCGACACCTAAAATTACCAACCGCCCACCTGCGTACGATCCACCACATCTCGGGTCAACAGTTGAATGGCGGCATTTAAACCCTCCTGGCGGTTCTCTTCGCGTGAACCCACGGCACTATAAATACCATATCCGCGCATTCGCTCGGCTTCCCAAATAACCTTCTTTTCACGGGTATCGTAGAACACCACCTTTACAAACACTGAAATCTGATATTGATCTGCCTGATTGCTGTATGTAAATGGTTCTTCCTTAACCTCTACGACAGTGCCTTGTAAAATGGCATCGGCCAAATCTTCATCGACCACGCGCAACGCTCCATCGGTCACAAACCCTTGTGTTAAACTGTCGGTCAGTGCCTGATGAATATTGGCTTCTAAACTCTCATTTTCAAACAATGGAATCGCCACCGTACGAATACCACCACTGCCCGTAGCCGAGGTCGAATAATAGGCACAACCTAAAGGCAGGAGACAGAATACAGAATACAGCATACAACATACCCTAACCCGCTGAATCCCACCCCAAAAGAGAGAACAAAACAACGCCCTTCCGTCTGCCAAAGTAATTGGGATAGCACTGCTCCGGCCCTTGACTTGTGCCATGGACCACCTCCGGTGTCCTGCACTCAACTCTTATCCTCCGATTCACCTGCAGATTCTTCCGCTTGTTCGGGTTCACCACTCGTCTCGGGATTCTCTTGAGTTGCCGCAGGATCTTCAGCTTGTGCAGATCCCTTTTTTACTTCATCCACATAATTCATACGCAATTCATACAATGCGTGGGTCAACAGATTTTTTTCATTGCTGTTCAAGTTACCCTCTGTTTTGGCATCTAACATGCCCAACAGATCAATCATATTTTTGGCCTGATCTAAATTTCGGTCTATTTGATTTGTAACGGGATTCATCACCTTCCCCAAATTTTGCATGGCCATCCCTTGAAACATCATTACCACCTGCATAAACAGGAATTCATTTTGTTGATCAGCAGGTACTTCAGCCATATGACAACCTCCTTAAAGTGTTTTTGCTCGCCTCAAAATGGGAACGGGCTTAAAATTAAGATACGCACGCAGTGGTCTATCATCTGTCGGTTGCAAAAATAACAATCGGCTAGTACAAACCCCGACGTGCACCTACAATAATTATAAAACTTCATTCAACCTGTCAAGCCGGTAAAAATATCCATGCCATATAAAATTGCCTTTATCATTCTCCTCTTACATCAATCCACATTCGCAGATGTCAAAATCTATCGCGATACGTGGGACGTTCCGCACATATATGCCCAAACCCCAGAAGACGTTATGTATGGCTTCGGCTATGCCCAAGCCACAGACCGCCTGGAAGCCCTTTTAAAAAACTATCGATTGGCCACTGGCTCAATGGCAGAGGCCTTTGGTGCAGACTACCTCGACCATGACTTTCAACAACGACTTTGGAACCATCAAAGGCTTGCGCAAGAAAAATATACCGAACTCGCGCCCGATGTACGCATCTACATCGAAACATTCGTTCTGGGTATACGCGACTTTATGCGACAATACCCTGAACGTGTTCCAAATTGGGCAACGGAGCCCCAACCGCAAGACGTGGTTGCGCTCGGCCACTATTTGGCCTACCAAACGTTGCTCCAACAAGCCAACAGCGAATATACGGGCAAACCCATCCCTTTCAACACAGGAAATCAGTGGGTTGT
>JBLHJX010000437.1:0-3155 GCA_047619225.1 Candidatus Latescibacterota bacterium | reverse complement strand
TTTCGAGAAAATGCGTGCTGCGACCCCCAACCGTTTTGAACTGCTTTATCGAACGCCGTCTCCGACGGTTTCGGTTTATGCACTGAGTTCGCCATAGATAAACCTTTATACGCTCTACAAAGAACATGCTCAAACGTATCTTATACATCAGCCCAGGCACCGACCTCGGCGGGGGCGAAGTAAGCTTGCTCACGCTCATCGCGAACCTCGATCGCACACGCTATGTGCCAGTAATATGCGTGTATGGCAATGGTCGATTTGTAGAACGTGCCCAAAAGTTAGATTGCCCCTTGCATCTGCTCACCTACAGCAGCGTTCTGTCTCAGTTGGGTTTTGTAGTCAAAATAGCAAACCTAATCAGAACAGAAAACATCGACCTCGTTCACGTGAATACGCTCGATATTCGAGCAGGCATCGCAACCAGGCTTATGAGACGCCCACTCTTGGGCCATTTACGGGTCATATTTCCCACAACTTGGGTAGACAGAACTTTTGTTAAAATTGCCGACAAAACCATCTCAGTTTCAAATGCTGTAAGAGACCATTTTTGCAATGCAGAAGCAACACCTCCAGACGCATTTGAAACCATCTACAATGCTGTAGATACACAGTACACAAGCGAAACTGAAGACTTGAGAAGTGAACTGAAACTTGCCCAAGACACACCTCTCATTGGTGTTGTGGGGCGCGTTGACCCCTGGAAAGGGATGGAGACGTTTGTTGAAGCAGCTGCAAAATTAAAGACCTCCCACACCAACGTACACTTTGTCATTGCAGGAAATCCTGGCCCAGCCCAAGAAGAACAGGCTTATGATCAACATCTACGACACCGGGTGGCGGAACTTGGACTTGCAGAAACTTTTCACTTTCTCGGTTATCGTGCAGATGCGCTCAACGTCATAAATCAACTGAACATACTGGTTGTACCTTCGCGCATCTTGCAAACACCTACCGGTATCAAAACAGAAGGTTTTGGACGGGTTGCAGCCGAAGGGTTGGCAATGAGCACGCCAGTCATCGCATCTCGCGTCGGTGGCTTGCCAGAAATTATCGAACATGAAAAAAGTGGCTTACTCTTTGCCGAGTCAGACTCTGAAGACCTAACACATAACATAAAACGCCTGCTCGACAACCCTGAGTTTGGTCAACAACTCTCAAATACAGGCAACAAACGATTTCAGGAACACTTCTCAGTTGCCCGTCACCTTCAGAACGTTCAGTCGCTCTATGACAAACTCCTCCACTGATAAAATCCTCTGCATCGGCATTGATGGCCGAGAGTTACTACCCGACACATTTACGGGTTTTGGGCGATATATCGAAAACTTTCTCGATGCTGAAATTACGCGCACATCTAAGCACCAATACATTATTTATGGCAACCAACACACCCGTTTTCCAAAGGTAAATGCCAATTATCGCTTTAAAGTTATAGAAGAACAAAACACAATGTGGTGGGATCAGGTTTCAATTGTAAAGGCCCTTCGCAAAGACCAAATAGACCTATTTTTTACGCCGTATGACAAAACACCCTTAAGAGCACCGTGTCCCGTCGTTATGACCGTGCACGATTTGCTGTACCAATACGTCTCTGATCTCTCAGGCATCAAACGGATCATATATAATAACCTCTACCGTATGCAACGAGGTTATATGGCCCGGCATGCAGCCCGGGTATTAACCGTTTCAGAACACAGCCGCCAGGATATTGCCAAGTACTACGGCTTGGACCCTGAACGAATTACCATTACCCACAACGCGGTCTCAGATCGTTTTCACCCAAGCATCTCCGAATCGATCCTTACCAAGGTGAAAAAAAAATACGGCCTCACCGCGCCGTACATCTTTAACCTCAACAATTTTAAACCACACAAAAATCCAGGCGGTCTCATCGAAGCTTACGCACTGCTCAATGAAGATATTCAAGAAGACACACATCTCGCCCTTGGTGGAAAGCACAACGCGTTTACCCAGCCATTGCGCAAGCGTGTTGAAGCACTTGGATTGACCCACAGAGTACACTTTCCGGGAATGATAGACGACGATGACCTGCCAGCACTGTATGCCGGCGCCGAACTCTTTGCCATCACATCTTTCTATGAAGGTTTTGGCATTCCCCCCCTTGAAGCAATGGCCTGCGGTACCCCCGTCATCTCATCCAATGCCACCTCTTTACCCGAAGTGATTGGCGATGCGGGCTTGCTCGTTACCCCCGGAGATACACAAGCCCTTTCCTTAGCAATGAATCAAATGCTGAGTGACACGGCTTTGCGGCAGAAAAACATCCAAAAAGGGCTGGAACGGATCAAACACTTTACCCAGGAAAAAGTTGCTGGCAAAATTCTCGATGCGCTTGAAGAGAGCGCTGGTATAAAAACGCCCTCACCCCTTACTTGAGATTTTTCATATGTCATATTCACTGCTCATCGCCAACGACTACCCCCCTATCACCAGTGGCATAGCGACCGTTTTTTATGAAATTTGGCGACGTTTACCCGTCGATCGAACACGCGTTCTCGCCCCAATGATGCCCAACACCCAACAGATCGATGACGCGTGCCCAACACCCATCACACGCATTCGATTGCCATTGGGAGAAAGTACGGGGGCGAAGCTCTTCAAAACCGCACGAACACTTCAATGGGCGCTGGTGCATGGCCTCATCGACCGACCAACCCGTATTCATTGTGGCCAAGTGTTCTCGTCGGGCATTGCAGGTTTGCTCTGCAAAAAACTCTTTGGCATCCCCTATGTCACTTGGGTTTATGGCTCTGAAACGGCGCGTCTAGCGCAGGGCGGTAAATCGGCTAATTTGATGCGCACCGTGCTTAATGAAAGTGAATGGATTGTCACCAACAGCAACATGACATCCGACGAATTCCTCTCATTTGGTGTACCCAAAGAAAAAATTCGCCGGGTTTACCCTGGGGTTGATCCTGAGCGTTTTGTACCAGCATCCAAAGACCAAACCTGGATTGATCGTCTAAAAATCCACGACAAACGTGTTTTGCTCACCGTTGCACGCTTGGACCAAAGAAAAGGACACGACAAAGTACTGCAAGCCATGCCCCAATTGCCCGAAGACGTTGTCTACTTAATTGGCGGAAGAGGCAGAGAAGAAGATCGCTTGCGCCAAATCACAGCAGATCTAAAAC
>JBLHJX010000436.1:0-3156 GCA_047619225.1 Candidatus Latescibacterota bacterium | reverse complement strand
GTTTCATCGATCCATCCCCTTTAAATAAAATTATGCAACGACTATATCAACCATACGTGATCGTGCCCGTTCAACACCCTCGCGATCGCGCAAAACGGCAACTAAGTCATACGTGTTAGACGCCACATTCTCCCACCGAATACGCCACGGAGCAGAATCTATTTTTCCAATCAGAACATCGTTCGCGAAAATTTCAAGATACGCGCCCTCAACAGACTGGGTGCCCGTTACAGACGCGCGAATCATCATAGCATCACCCGAGGCAAACGTATCGCCATCTTTGGGAAACGTAATCAACGCAAAAATGGGAGACACCGCAACATTTCCAGGACCGTACCCCGCAGTGGTCAAACGAGACAGCATATCGTAGACCTCAGGATCGTCGTTTCGCCCCTCAAACTCAAACGGTGCGCTCTGATTTTTTGCACTATGCATAAACCCCCAACCCGCGCCCGACACAATGGCCAACCGCGCGGCTTCTGCACCCACAGGGCCAATCTTATCGTCCTCATTACAAACAACGGGTTTGCTATAAACCTTAGACGCTTCGACCCGACTTGGAATGGCATCGGTCTCGGTATTGTTAAAATGAATAATCGTGTAGTCGCCAGCCCGTGCCACAGATTCAAACATTTCACCACTGCCCATACCGCTCGTGCTCACAATAAGATCGGGGGCAGCCGCTTTCGCAGCCTGAATCAATTCAACCTGCCCCTCACACGACCGCAACCACGCCCCATCGGGCCAGTTTGCATACCCCGCATGAGCAAACTCATTTGCGATCTCAAGAATAACATGGGTAAACCCCTCAGACACAACCCACTTGGCAGTTTGGGTAATCGCATTGTGAATAGATGCCTGACTTTTCAGGGCACGCGGATGGCTGTGTTGACGCTGATAGAGACAACTCAAAATAATGGCACACCCATTTTCATCCGCCGCCCGAATAACGCGAGACACACGTTGAAGATATGCGTCACGCAGGGATCCATCGGCATTAAAAGCCGAATTGACCGCCCCTTCGTAACCCGGCGTGCCACCCTGAAGACTCAGTGTGAACGCGCGAACACCGTGCGCAACATAATCCGAAATCTGAGCAATAAATCGATCGGTATTTACATCTGGCGCAAACCCATCAAGAACAGCAGGCAGATCCGACCGATCATCCTCAAACACACTGTTAACCATCCGAACATTAACAAGAAGCCCCTCTGCCGGGCTACCCAAATGGGGCAGTTCACCGTCGAGAAGCCATCGATCACCATCAATTGAAATTTTCATAGATATCCCTCACCAAACTGTTTACACAACCTCTATCGTGACTATGGTCTTTTTATATTAATATAGATTATCCCCTTTAGAAACCTCAATCTCTACTCCAATGTCGATGTTGCTCACCCATAGAGGTCTTTCCCATCCCCATGAACACACCCTCAAAAGGTCTTCTTCACATGATAAAAAAGGCGTGTGTGACTTTCTCACACACGCCTTATAACCATCCGTTAAAGATAAAAATTATTCAATGACACGAACAATCTTTTACCTCTCACGCCTAAAACGAGCCACTTAAAGCAACGCGCAAGGGCGGGTCAAAATAAGTGCCCCCATCGCTATAGGATACATCAACACGAATATCGCGTCCTCCAAATGGATATTTTAAACCCAAGCCCAAACTAAAATCTTCAATATCATAGTTGAGCTTATATCCACCACGAAGAGCCACCATATTGCCAAGCCACAGTTCCCCGCCAAAATTCCAGCGTTGACCAAAGTCCGTTGCTGTAATTGTTTCAGCGGCCAAAGACAAATAGCTTGGATCACCTTTTTCGCCATAAACCTCCATCGCCATACCAAAATTAAAATTGATAGGCGGTGAAAACTGCTGGGTCTCAACCTTTATATCAGATCCCACATTGCGCGCGGCAGCAGCAATGCGCAAACTACGATAACCGGTATAAGCAGAAATACCCATATCAAACTGGAAGGTACTGGTGGTTTTAAGCACCAAATCTTCCTGTACCCAGCGAACTTGTGCACCCCAAGAAACCTTATCGGTCATTTGACGGGCAAAAGCCAACCCAATGGCTGTATCACCACCGCGAATCATCCGCCCTGTGCCCGTGGCCTGAAAAATAGTGGTCTCTTCGACCTCCTCTGGCACAAAACTCACAACCGAAATACCAATTGTATTGCTGCCAAACCGGTAGGCCGCAGCGCCTGAATACAAGGCCGAATTGACCAACCACTTGGTATAGGTCAATGAATATTCGCCACCCGAAACAAAACCCAATGCACCGGGGTTATAATACATGGCGTCAATACCCGCATCCATCGACACAAATGCCTCTCCCATCCCAACTGCACGCGGAGACGCACCCACCTTGAGAAACGACAGCGACGACTGACCCTTCACGGGCAGAATATCTGTATACTCTCCATAATCTGATTGGGCCTGTGCCGAACCCACCATAAACCCAGCCCCCACCAGAAATGTCAGGGCCGTTCTCAGCATTCTTTTATTCATCGTATGCTCCTTTCTTACCTCAGAATGTAAAACGTGCCTGTGATCTTCTGTCCCTGGCTTTCGGGGGTCAGTGATTCAACCACATAAAAGTAAATGCCACTGGCCACATCGGGTGACGTAATATTGCGCTCAACCTGTAACCAAGACTCTTCACCCGAGGCTGGATCATCGTGCAAAAGTTCACCCACAATATCACCTGCCACATTGTAGATCAGCACACGGCTTTTGGGCGGCAAACCCAAGAACCGAATCTTCTTTGAACTTTGATAGTTATGCGCTGGATCTGAAAAACTAAATGGATTGGGCACCACGCGCACACGTTTGTCGGGCCAGCTGGGCAACAACCCGGGCTGAAATGGGCTGAGGTCCAAATTCACCCGTTGCTCAGGAGCCGAATAACCCCCTTCGAGCCCGGCTTTCAAATGTGCCTGCACTTCTGCGGGCAAATCTGCCATGGTCGAAATGCCATTGCTCCACGTACTATGCGCTTTGGTAAAAGCCCGCACATTGTAAAAATATCGGAACCCGGCAACAGCCGAATTGTCGCGCCAAGTGTAATTACTACCCGAATAATCCCAAGTAGAACCCGACACGCCCTTGGTCACGGTACCAACCAAGTCCCAAGGACCAAA
>JBLHJX010000435.1:0-3177 GCA_047619225.1 Candidatus Latescibacterota bacterium | reverse complement strand
CACCTGCTGTAAATACTGTTCAAACAATGCCCCACCGCGCACGGCATCACCGCGAACTGCATGGGCTTGCGCCTCCAAAGCCAACCAACGCACATCCTCAGGAAAGCGTTCGCGCGCGTTTGTTACAACTTTCAAAACAGCGTCATACGCATAGCGTTCTACCTGCGCCTCCGTCAAATGCAAATACCCCGTCGCATCATCTGGGAACTGTGCCACATACCGCTCGCACAACTGGATCAACGCATCACTTTGAACCAATTGTGCATCTTTATACCACAAAATGAGTTCCTGATACGCAGGTTTAAATGTAGGATCCAGCTTAATGGCCCTCAAATACGCGACTTCAGAATCTTCATTGCCCATCTTTGCATGCACCCGTGCAATACCTATTTGTGCATCTCGGTACATAGGGTCTTCACCCAAAGCCAAGCGATAATTTAAAAATGCACGTTGGTTACTTCCTTTCCCCTGCGCTGCAGAAACATCTCCCAACCCCGTATAAACCCGCGCCGTTTTTTGCACGCCCAAGGCCTTTTCAAAAGCGCGCTTGGCATCCCCTAATTGTTTGGCACGCAAATACAACTCGCCCAAACGCGTCCAGGCCGTACCCTCTTTGGGCGTTGCTGCAACCATCGACTCATAAACAGCCAAAGAGTCAACCTTTTGAGCATCTAAGTAGCCATAAGACAACATGCCGAAACACAATATTCCAACACAGCAAACAAGGCGCATGACAAACCCTCCCGGCAAAACATTCACTCACTTTTTTAATAAGATGCCATCGAACCAAAAAACGTTTAAAAGAAGCGCGTAAAACTTCGCGATAATTTACACTTTAGCAATGAAACTTAGCAAGCTTTGCCCCCGGTCCCCGCACATCTTCACCGACTCACCCGTGTACCAATGTCAGATGTTGCAGCGGCCAAACGATCTTTTTCACCAATGATCATTAGATAATCACCTGCACCGATCTCATAATCTGCCCCCGGGGCCACTGTTGCACCCACGGGATTTACTGCCGCAATCAAGGTCAGACCTAACTCTGAGCGCAAGTGCAAATCTCCCACAGCCTGCCCCACCCAAGCACTCTCTGCGCCCACCTCAAATGTCACGATCTCTACCGTTGAAAAGGCGTGCGCCAAAGTGTTCAACTCGGTGAGATGCGTATTCTGATCGATAAAGAGTTGATAGTCGTCTCTTTGAATGGCTGCTTTTTCGGTCTCCACAGCCAACCAAGATGCCCCCAATGCCTGCATAGTCCATGATGCCATTTCCAAACTCACTTCAAACTCTTCTTCAATCACACGATCTGCACCCAAACGACGTAATTCTGCGATGTCTTCGGGCAGTCGCGTTCGAGCCAACACCAATGCAGTGGGCTGTAAACTCTTGGCCAGTGCAACGGTACGCCTGGCCGCATAGGGGTCTGCATAGGTAACCACCACAGCACGCGCCTGTTTTATGTCTGCATGTAGAAGAACCTCAGAACTGCTCGAATCACCGTAATAAGCTGGAATATCCCGGTCTTGCAAAGATTTGATACGCGAGGCATTCAAATCTAAAATCACATAAGGAATGTCATTTTCTTTTAATACCATTGAAATATGTTCCCCTACAGGGCCAAATCCACAGATAATGACATGGTTGTTTAAATGCACGTTTTCCAAATCGGCATCCGCTTGTCCATGAAACCATCTTTCAGGCAACCCCAATTTCATCAACCCGCCGGGCAATGCGCGTCCTAACTTAAACAATTGGGGCGTCACCACCATGGTCATCACGGTGCCAGCTAAGGTGAGTTGATACAAATAATCGCCGATCAAATTTAGACTCTTACCCATTTGCGCCAATACAAATGAAAATTCGCCAATCTGCGACAGGGCCGCGCCTGCAAAAATGGCCACGCGCAAAGGATATTTGAACAACCGAACCACCGCCGTACAGATGATGGCATTCACCCCCAATACCAAAACCACTAACAGACCCAATATCTCTGGATTATTGAACACAAATCCGGGATCAAGCAACATGCCAACCGACACAAAAAAGATGCATAGAAACGCATCTTTAAACGGCAAAATATCGGACAACGTTTGCAAACTATATTCCGAATCACTCACCACCATCCCGGCAACAAATGCCCCTAAGGCCAGTGACAAACCCGCCAAATAACTGACATAAGCAGTACCCATACATAACGTAAAGACCATCAACAAAAACAACTCTCGACTCCCCGTACGCGCTGTCCAGAAAAACACACGGGGCAAAATCACACGGCTCGCGATCAGTGCACAAGCCAAAAACAAAATGGCCTTGCCAGCCGCAATCCCAAGCGGTACTAACAACCCTTGCTCTGGGGAGGCCAGAGCAGGCAAAATAATCATCATGGGCACCACCGCAATATCTTGGAACAACAAAATGCCCAATGCAACACGCCCATGCAGCGTGTCTAACTCCCCCCCCTCCTGAAGCAACTTGAGCACAATAGCCGAACTGCTCAACGCAACCAAACACCCCAAATACACCCCTCGGTACCACGTCCACCCCAACAAATAAGCAGCGCCCACCCCAATCAACACGGTCAAACCAACTTGCAAACTCCCCCCGCCCAATGCAATGGTCTTCACGCGTTTTATCTTATCCAGTGAAAATTCAATACCGAGTGTAAACATGAGCAAAATGACACCCACTTCGGCCAACAGCTCCAAATCGTTGTGTGCAATCCACCCCAACCCATGTGGGCCAATGAGCAACCCGCTCAAGATATAACCCAAAATGGCAGGTTGTTTCAAGCGTGCCAACAGCAGATTGACACCCAAAGCAGCGGCAAAAATGAGCGCCACATCCGTTAAAATAGCTATGTCGTGCATAAACTTACCTCATTTAGAAAATGATCCGCCAGCCTCTTCCTATCCCTCTCATAGAACATAAAACTGATCCCATCTCAGTCTTTGCGCACCGCTAATTGCTTGCGTGTGCGCTTTCTTATGATAAACAATAAAACCCACTGGGAGTAGTGCCCTTTGCACTTGACATTCGTCGTTTCGGGGTGCATTCTTGAAACCGCTTGGAAAAGAGGGATAAGCAAAGGATGGTAGAGATACCTATCCTGAACACCATTCTAAAAAGTGCATATATTTTATTTTTTGATTGTTTGCCTTCGGCGACTTACTTTTT
>JBLHJX010000434.1:0-3184 GCA_047619225.1 Candidatus Latescibacterota bacterium | reverse complement strand
AGATCGTGTGATGCGGTGACCGAAACGGCCGTATGGCCACCAAGGCCGTATGGGGCGGCAGCAGCCCAGCAACCGAATGAATCTTCGTCGTCTCCAATGATTCATCCAACGTCATCTCGGGCAAAATAGTCGGCAATCGCTTCGCCAACATCGTCTTGCCCGATCCTGGCGGTCCAAGCAAAATCAAATTATGCCCCCCGCTGGCTGCCACTTCAAGCGCACGCTTGGCATGTTCTTGCCCACGCACATCGCGAAAATCCACCCGATGCGTCGTCGCCTGACGAAACACCTCGTCCATGTCCACCTCAAACGGAACGATATCACAATACCCCTCCAAAAAATCCAATGCCTCGGTTAAATCACGCACAGGCAACACATCTACACCGCCCACAATCGTAGCTTCGCGTGCATTTTCAACGGGCAGAATAATCCCCTTCAAACCCACACGTTTCGCCTCAACAGCCATCGACAACGCACCCCGAACAGAACGCACTTCGCCATCTAATGCCAACTCTCCCCAAATCGCATATTGAGACAATTTCTTCTGTGAAATATGCTCACCGGCTGCCGCAATAATCCCCACAGCAATTGGCAAATCAAATGCCGAACCCTCTTTGCGAATATCTGCCGGCGCCAAATTCACCGTGATCCGATGGTTGGGAAAAAGCCGGCCCGAGTTTTTAATCGCCGCCGTCACCCGATCCCGACTCTCCTTCACTGCACTATCGGGCAAACCCACCACAGAAAATGCCGGAAGCTGATTGGCAATATCTGTTTCTACATGCACCACATATGCATCAATACCCAACGTCGTACACCCCAAAACCCGAGACGTCATAACACACTCCTTATTCGTGAACGTTGCATTTGCCTCAAACGCACTTGCGCACCAGAGATTACGACAATGAGTAGGATACCCACTTGAACCGGAAGCGCTAAAAAGACTTTTAACTTTGTACATCATTAGGCAAGGAGCGTGCCGAAACGAACAACCTTGTTTCTTGGTCTCTTTTGAGTCCTCTCGTTTGGGTAAACTGAACAACTCTTTCAATCACCCTCTTAAAACAGAACACAACATGCACAAAAAAAAGCCGCTCCAAAAAGGAACGGCCATGAACGGCATCAACTCTTATCCATCTTTTTTTCACACTCTGTCGGTCACAACAATCTCAACATCACAATCCAAAATCTGGAGCAAGGACAACAACTGCCCCATCGACTTTCGTGTATTGGTCTGATCAATCAAACGATAAAACTGCGTTGCCGAGGTGTTCAACCGACGAATGATCTCGCGCTTGCTCAACGCCGTTTTGGCAATTCGTTTCTGCGCTTCTATAGTGAGTTTGTAAAACAACATCTCGCGCAAATGATCTGGGTCTTGATTGTATTCTAACACACGATCCATGTGGATCGTATCCTCTATACCAGAAGCCAATTGATAGGTAAATCCTTCAGAACCAATCTCTTTATCAATATAAACGTCTGTAATGCGATTCTCAGAACTTGGCGGATGTTCTAATTTTGCGTATGGCAAAAAGTATAATTGCTTCAGAATCTGAATCTCAAAAGCTTTTCTTCGATTATTGGCTTTAACATTTAAAATTTTCACAACACCCCCTCTTCAAGAAGCTGGGCGATCAGACGTAAAATCTGGCGACTTGCCCTTCCCTTCATCGGCAAATGATTGTCCAAATCCCATTTCACCACCAAACGTCCATCTTGATAGACATGCACATGCCAAGGGCTATGGTCACCTTTCCAAGTGACAAACACATAATTACCACGTCGAATCTTTCCCGTTAATGTTACCTCAAAAAGTAACACTTGTCAATTTTTCTATATAACCTCCGCAAATCAAATGCCAAAGAAAATGTCCACTTCAGAACACTTCACCTGAGTCACGTAAAAAAATTCAACGATTGGCAAGTATTTTGCATCTTAAGAGGCAATTTGATCACCCATCGTATCTAAGCCATCCATATTCAATCAGAAAGCCATGCCATGGCCTACAACATCACCTTAGATTCAGGCATCAAAATCACCTCAACACAGCCCAAACACGCAGAACAGCTCGAAAAACTGCAAGAAATCGTCTTTCCCACGCTTGCGACAGAAGAACGATTCAAAAAAGAACACTACCACAAACATATCGCCCTCTTTCCAAAAGGACAATTTGTCGCCCTTCATCACGACAATGTGGTCGGAATGACCTCATCCATTCGCTTCAACTTTGACTTTGCGCATATTCACCATACCTTTGCAGACATCATTCAAGGTGGGTGGCTCACCTCACACCAGCCCAAGGGCAACTGGCTCTATGGCGCCGACATTGGCACCCATCCAAACTTTCGCCGACAAGGCATTGCACGCGGGCTTTATGCCGCGCGCCAACACACCGTTCACGCGCTCAACCTCAAAGGGCAAGTCACTGTTGGTATGATGAATGGGTATGAGACCTACCAAAATCAAATGACACCCGAAACCTACTTTGAAAAAGTACGTGATGGCCACATCAAAGACCCCACCATCACCGCGCAAATGCGCATGGGCTTTGAAATTCGCACACTGCTCAAAAGCTATGTGACAGACCCTCAATGCGGCAACTGTGGCATTCTCATTGTCTTAGATAGCGATAAAGATGTTTAACGATGAGCAATTAAATCAATCTTTAGGAGCACCATGAACACATCTATCAACCATCTCGCACCTGTTTGGACCCACCTGAGCCAATCGGTCATTGTGCGCGGTGAAGGCCCTTATCTTTATACCAACACCGGCCAACGCCTGCTCGACTTCACCTGCGGCATTGGTGTTACCAACACTGGGCATTGTCACCCACGTGTTGTTGAGGCCATCCAAAAACAAGCCCAAGAACTCATCTTTGGCCAAGTCAATTGTGTCATTTCCGAACCTGTATTAAAACTGACCGACACCCTTCGTTCCATCATGCCCCAATCTTTAGACGGCTTCTTTTTTTCCAACAGCGGTGCCGAAGCCGTTGAAGGCGCCATCAAACTTGCCAAAGCCGTTACAAAACGCACCAACATCATCGCCTTCCAAGGGGGCTTCCACGGGCGCACCGCACTCACAATGGCACTCACGGGCAGCAAAACCGTATATCGGGCAGGCTTTCAACCCTTGCCTTCGGGCATCTTCTTTGCACCCTTTCCATATGCTTATTATT
>JBLHJX010000433.1:0-3248 GCA_047619225.1 Candidatus Latescibacterota bacterium | reverse complement strand
AGTATTGACAGCAGGTTCATTTAGTGAAGTGTCCTTATGACAAGACAAAAACAACATAACACACTGGAAAAGAACAAAATACATACCCAACCGACAAAAATATATCATTGGCAAATACCTTGACAACAGTTAGTGATTATAGTACACTTTTTTGTATCAATACAAGAACGAAACGCACCATCTATACCTACACAACAAACCGCCGGCAATATAGTGCCAAAATTCAGGTAATAAAAAAGAATCTGCAAGGACCGACCCTCATGAGCAAAGACATTCAACCGCTTCTAAGCGACTGGCCTTATGAACCCGGACAACTCTGTGTCCGAAAAATCACCGGGCACGATGGGCGAGAGAAAATTCAATTGCGCATTGAAATGGGCATTCTTCAAATGGAAATGTCTGGGCGCCCCGATGGACAACGCCCATTCAACCACGAATCCTTGTTCCACCATTATCACGCACAGGCCACAGAGACAGAAACAAGCCCAGAACCTTTTACATTAGACACCGAAGCTTGTATGTCGCTCCAAATTGAGGCCATGCAATACTATCACCGACGCATCAGCTTTCTTGAAATTGGCGAATACGACAAAGCGCGCCAAGATGCCAAACGAAACCTCGCCTTGTTCGACTTTGTCAAAGAGCATGCAGAAGAGGAAGAAGATCGCCTTGCCCTTGAAAATTTTCGTCCTTATGTGATTGGCCACCGGGTTCGTGCTGAAGTGCTGATGCATCTTGAAACCGACGCTTATGACCATGCCCTTGAAAAAATTGATGTCGGCATCCAAGAGATCCAATCTTTTTTTCAAGATTTTGATCGCATAGATCTCATAAATGAAAATGAGGAAGTCACATTTCTCAAAGAATGGGCCGAGGAAATTCGCAATGAACGCCCCAAAACAGAGTCCCAGAATCTCAAAGAAAAACTTAGAGATGCGGTTGCCCACGAAGACTTCGAACGTGCTGCTCATTTACGTGATCAACTCGGGAACTTAGACAAACAAACAGATGATGCGTAATGGATTTCCACAACAGTTGACAGACCAAAGGGGAAATCTCGTCGGTTTAAACACCAAGGGTTTCTCCTTTATTATTTGATAGACCTCTACCTTATGCACGAACTCAACGCCGAACAAATACCCGAACGAGGCATCGTCGTCGGGCTCATTTTGCCCAGCAATGAATCCCAAAATGCGCAGGACACCCTTGACGAACTTGCCCTACTTGCAGACACGGCAGGCGTTGTCATTGTCCATCAGGTCATGCAAGAACGCGCCAAACCAGACCCCACTTATTTAATCGGGCGTGGCAAAGCGAGCGAACTTGTCGAACTCGTCGAAGAATGTGATGCCCAAGTTGTTATCTTTGACGATGACCTGTCACCCGCACAAACACGCAACCTAGAAACGCTAATTGGCGTCAAAATCATCGATCGCAGTCGGCTTATTCTCGACATTTTTGCCAGTCGTGCACAAACCCGTGAAGCACAAACCCAAGTGGAGCTGGCACAACTGATCTATATGTTGCCTCGTTTAACCCGCCAATGGACACACCTTTCTCGACAATCAGGTGGTTCAAGCGGCGGTGTGGGCACACGAGGGCCGGGTGAGACACAGCTTGAAGTAGATCGCCGGGCAACACGATACCGCATAGAAATGTTGCGTAAGGCCCTCAAACGCATTGCCAAACAACGCACAGTTGCCCGCAAACAGCGCGGCAATATTTTTCAAGCCGCTTTGGTAGGGTACACAAATGCAGGCAAATCAACTCTCATGCGTGCATTATCAGGCGCAGATGTCTTTATTGAGAATCGTCTTTTTGCCACACTCGATTCCACAACCCGCAAAGTCTCATTGGGTTATAACCGCGATATTCTTCTTTCTGATACGGTCGGGTTTATCAAAAAACTCCCCCATCACTTGGTCGCGTCATTTCGCAGCACACTCGAAGAAGCCATTGAAGCCAACCTTTTGCTCCACGTAGTCGATGCCAGTCACCCAGCCTTCCTAGAGCAAATTGCAACAGTCAACGAAGTGTTAGAAGAACTTGGCGTTGCAGACAACCCTGTCAAAATGGTTTTCAACAAAATTGACTTACTTGATAATACCGACCAAAGAGAGGCACTCGAAATTGACTATCCCGGCAGCATCTGGGTCTCTGCTCAAACTGGGGATGGTATAGAAGATCTAAAAGGGGCAATTTACAACCACCTTGAAGGCGAACGGATCACCCTCAACGTCCAAATCCCTCAAAGCGAAGGGAAGCTCCTCTCAGAATTATATCATGTGGGCGAAGTCTTACACACCACCTATGAAGGCAACGACGTTATCTTAGAAATCAAACTCAATCAACATTATGCACAAAGACTACTCCCCAACAACCGTTATCATTTGGAAGCCACAATCTAAAGTAGGGCTTCTAAAAACAAAATCGGCGTGCTTTTAAAAAGCACGCCGATTTTGTTTTTATGATGTTCTAAGGGCTTACTTCCCTTACCCCACCGCCTGCCCAACCTCAACAGGTTTCCGTGCTTCCGGCAAAGCAACCTTGCGATCCTCACCCGCATCACACACACCGTGTAAAACAGCCCCCTCTTCAATTATTAACACCTGCGCAGTAATGTCACCAATCATCTCGGCACTGGATTCAAGTTTAACCAAGTGCGATGCTTCAATAGCACCTCTTACACGGCCAGCGATAATGGCATCTCTCACCCGAATCGGATGCGCATCTACATCACCAGAAACACCCACAACCAATGCACCTGATGACGTTAAACTACCTCTTAATATCCCATCTACACGAATCCCATCGGTCACTTCGAAATGCCCCTCCAAGACCGACCCTTTCCCAACCACCGTATTGACCGTTTCCTTTGTTTTTCTTTGCATCTTTGCACAACCCAAAAATTAAAATTTATCGAGGTAATAATTCACGAGGGTCGCGAGCTCGCCCATTTTCAAGCACTTCATAATGCAAATGAGGACCGCTGCTGTGGCCCGAATTTCCAACCTGTGCAATATGCTGCCCGCGACGAATACTTTCTCCTTTTGAAACCAACAAGGCACCATTGTGACCAAAACGCGTGATATACCCATCACCGTGGTCAATGACCACCAGACGCCCTAAAACATCGTCATCACCAGCGACCAGCACACGCCCATCAGCTGTAGCTTGTATGGGTGTTCCTTCAGGTGCGGCAATATCAATACCCAAATGCTGGTTCCGAAACATACCTTGCTGAGCCT
>JBLHJX010000432.1:0-3262 GCA_047619225.1 Candidatus Latescibacterota bacterium | reverse complement strand
GGTACCATCCAGGCGGTTGGGAACCCGCCATTTTCGGCTAATATGTGGCTGTTTTGTGGGATGTTTTGGTGTATCCACCGCTGGGCGACAATGCGACTGTCTTCTTGGCCATAAATAGCAGTGAAGGTTATGCCATAAACACAGGTCGGGATTGCAACAAGCAAAACGGGAAGGGCAGCGGCAAAGGGGTTTGACCAAACTTGTTTGAGTTTTTGCCCCCACCAAACACTGGCCCAGGCACCAAAGACGATCAGGGTGGGCAATAAGGCAGTGGCATAACGAATGGGTTTGGTGTGGAGACCGCCTACCAAGAGCAAATAGGCAATAAACCAGCTGAGTAGGATGATGGCGGGTTGGGTGCGTTTGGAAAGTGCGAGGCCCAACCCGAAGAGGGCTGCCAGTTCAAGTGGGAAACCCAACGCGTACCGAAAGAGGTGCGTGAAGTAAAAGAGATACGGTGTGGTGGTGAAATCGTAGAGGGTCCACACACGAATGATTTCTCCGCGTGCCACTTGTAAGCTGGCGGCAAACTGGCGCACATCGGTGGCTGTGAAATAATAGTTTGGATCTAAAACGATGAAGGGTTCGCAGGCGATGAGTACAACCCCCCCAATGCCCATAACAGTGCCTACGCGTTTGAGATTGTCTCTGAGTGTGAGGCGTAAGGGCGCAGAGAAAATACTGCTTTGGGGTTTGTAGTTGAAAATATGAAGGATGAGAAAGGGCAGACCAATCCAGGCACCGACAAAACGCGTGCCAGCAGCCAAACCGCAAATGAGGCCAAATGCGATATAAAGCCGCCAATTTTTTGAGGGCATTTTGAGTAGGAGTACAAGGCCAAGCGTCGCCAGAAAAGTAAGCATTGGATCTACGGTATAATAATGGCTTTGTTGAATGTGGCCTGGGCAAACGGCCATTAAAAAGGCCGCGAGCAAACCCGTAGATCTACCCCCAAGAGAGATGCCGAGTTGGTAAACGAGGTAGATGAGCAGGGTGCCCATGAGTGCAGAGAGGCTTCGGCCTGTGAGGTGGGTAAATTTGACAGACGCATTTTGGTCCAGTTCAAATGCGGGTGTGCCCACAATGGGGCTTAAGAGGTGGGCCGTTGCCCAGAGCAAGTACATGGGGGCTTTGCCGTAGGACGAGCGAATTTCACTCATGTCCACACCCACCCAATTGGCACTTTCAACAATGGTAGATTCGTCGGTGTGAAAGCGGTGAAACGTGCCGGTTTGACGATCTGTTCCCCAGTCGAGGCCATAAAAACGCAACAGAGCGCCCAATAAAATGATGCCGTATAGGATCAACGGGGATGATGTGATTTTAGAGGGCATTAGGCTCCGGTCACTTTGGGGCGGTTGGTTCGATACGGGGGTTCGAGCAAGGCGCGTTGTTCGGGTGTGAATTCGTCGAGTACGTCTTCAACTTGGGGGGGAACGTATCGGCTTGAATAGGTGAGTACACCGGGTGCATATTTGTAGAGAATGGATCGGCGTTGGTGGTCTGCCGTCCAGGGCATGGTGCCGTGTGTGAGGGCTTCGGTGAAGATGATGGCGGAACCGGCTTTGGCGGATACTTGTTGGACCACACCGATGTTTTTGTCTAAGAGGGCCACGTCGCGGGGTGTTTTATAATTGGCTTTGTGACTGCCCGGAATGCAGGCAAAGCCGCCTTCGCCGGGGTTGCAGTCGGTGAGTACCCAAGAGACCACGGTGAGGCCGCACCGCATGCGACCGTTGTGAAATTGATAAAAGTGTGTGAGGTCGTCGGCAGTACCCCCTCCGTGGAGGGTATGCCCTTCGGCACCTTTTTCCATGACGATGCCATACAAGTGGTCGAGGCGGCAGTCTTCGCGGAGAAGTTCAACGAGGTAGGGAACGATTTTGGGATGTGCGAGTAGGTCGCGAAAAGGTTGGCAATAGGGTTTGGGCCAGGTGAGCATACCGCCTAAGTCGCCCCGGCCGTGTTTGCCTTTGAGTGTGGTGGAGGTTCCTGAGAGGGATTGCTCGGATGAACGAATGCGCATTTGGTCGGGGTTGTTGTCAATGGCTTCGTTACAGGCACTTACTTCTTCGGGCGTGAGGGCGTTTTCGACAACGAGGTAACCGTAGAGGTCGAAGAAGAATTTTTGGTATTCGTCCATGAGAAGCTCCTATTTAAAAAATTTCGAAAAATAAGGTTGGGTGGAAGGCCTTAGCTTTGTTGCTACGGGGCACCAGAGGTGGTCGAGATGGCTTGAGATGTCCTGTCCACCATCGTTCAGTGGCTTCGGCAAGGTCTGTCTCAAGGGGTGCAAGGCCATTGAAAAGCTGTCTTATGGTAGTGAAAAGTGTCGCGATTCGCAAGGAAGAGCTTGGCTTGGATGAGATTTAAATTGTCCATTCTATTATTTTTGAGTACGCTTATTTGACACGGTGAATGGATTTGAAAGGGAGGTATTATGTTTCACGAACGCATTGCGTGTTGTTATTTGTATGTGATTACAAAATATGGGTATCCACCCCCAGTAGAGAAGACAGCCGATTATTTGTCTGAGATGAAAGCGCTGGGTTTTCAGAGTGTGGAGTTGGAGGGCATTCATCCAGAGTGTATCCAGTGGCTCTATGATCACCGTGCGCAAGTGGCCAAGGATGTGAAAGCGGCGGCTGTGGATGTGCCGTATTTTTGCGTGGTATTGCCCGAATTGTCTTCGCCAGATGCGGCTGTGCGTGAAGCCCAATTGGCACATTTTGAGCGTGGCTGTGATGTGGCCCAGGCGCTGGGCGCAAAGGGTGTGCTGGACAACGCGCCGTTGCCTGCCTATCAGTTTCCGGGCGATATGCCCATTGTGCGGCATTATGAAGAAGATGTGTTGATGGCCGCGTCCATTCCCAAAGATTTAGATTGGCAGGTGTATTGGGATGGTTTAATAGATACATTTCGCACGGCGTGTGAGGTTGCAGCTGCACGTGGGTTGACGTATCAAATGCATCCCTGTGCAGGGGTGTTGTCTGCTACGACAGATGCGTATTTGTATTTTCGAGACGCGGTTGATCGAGACAATTTGCGGTTTAATTTGGATACAGCCAACCAGTTTTATTTGAAGGACAATCCGATTTTGTCGCTGCGTCGGTTGGTCGACTTTGTCGATTATATTCACCTGTCCGATACAGGCGGTGGGCACGTTTCGCATTTGCCACCCGGAGAAGGTGTGATCCATTGGGATTTGTTTTTTGAGACTTTAGATTTGGTGGGTTTTAAGGGGCACTTAGGTGTGGATGTA
>JBLHJX010000431.1:0-3262 GCA_047619225.1 Candidatus Latescibacterota bacterium | reverse complement strand
CATGTCGAGCAGGGTTTGTGCGTTTTCGAGGTTTTTTTGGCCTAAACCACGAATTACGAAGTCGAGATGGGCGTTTTCTTGTATCTCGTAGTCTTTCCAGAAATACTGGCCGTAAAAGTCGGCTGACGCTTTTTGTTTTGTGGAGATGGTATGGGTCATAGTGATTGTAAAGTGGTCTTGTGTTGTTCTGCTTGTTTATGTGGTTTGGCTTCGGGGTTGTCTACAATGTAAGCACCAATGGCCAAAACGTCTAAGTGGCCTTGTTGAAAGGCGCGCACGGCATCTGTTGGTGTGCACACAATGGGTTCTTCGTGCATGTTAAAACTGGTATTGATGAGCTGCGGCAAACCGGTCAATTTTTCATATTCGATTAAGATGCGGTGGAATGAGGGATTGGTTTCTTCTGAGACAACTTGTGGACGGGCTGTGTTGTCAACATGGACAACTGCTGGCGCCTCGTCTTTGCAGCGTTTTGTAACATCATAGGTGAGGGTCATGAATTCAGCGGCATATTCTGAAGTAGGGTAACCGATGTAATAGTTGGTGGCCCGTTCTTTGAGAATGGCCGGTGCAAAGGGCATAAATTCGGTGCGTTTGAGCCGTTGGTTGAGCCATTTGTTGACGGTGACATCTGTGGCTTGATAGATGATGGAGCGATTGCCTAAGGCGCGGGGGCCATATTCCATTTTGCCATTGACGCGTGCAACCACGAGACCTTGTGCAAGGCGTTGGGCAATGATGGCCTCAACGTTGTCGTGTCGGGTATAGGGCAAACCTTGGTGGTTGAGTTCGGCTTCAATTTCGGCATCTGTGCCTTCGGTGCCAAGGTAGGCATTTGCCAAGCGGTAGGGACGCGCTTGGGTGTTTGCGCCAGAATATGCGAGCGCGGCGCCGACGGCAAGCCCACCGTCACCCATGTTGGGGTGAACGTAAATATCTTCGACGTGTTCAATGTCGCGCACCCGTTGGTTGAGTTTGACATTGGCAAATAACCCACCCGAAAGGACGACTTTGGTCTGTTTCGTTTTTTCTACTGCTTGGGCAACATAACGTGTAATGAGGTCTTCAATGTGTTGTTGGATGGCTGCAGCGACATCCGCTTTGTCTTGGCCTTCTAATTTGCGGCAAATGTATTCGTATTCTGCAGAGCCCCACATGCCATGATTGATGAAGGAGAATTTGCGCTCGTCATAGGTGATGCGCGATTGAAAGATGCCGATGGCTTTTTGGGCATTGCCATAGGCGGCCAAACCTGTGATTTTTCCTTCGTGTTTTCCGGGGGTAAACCCCGCCCAGCCCGTGACAAACCCATAATATTGCCCCGGTGTGTGATAAAAGGGAATGCTGTGGACGATGTCCATTTTACCGTTTTCACACACGGCAATGCGTGAACAATAACCGTCACCCACACCGTCGAGGGAGATGTTTAAGCATCGATCCCAATCGGAGGTGTAGTAGGCCGAAGCCAAGTGCGCTTCGTGGTGGTCTATGGTGTGGATGGGGCATTGGATACCTTGATCGCGTAACATTTTTTTAAATATTTGGGATTCGGAAAAACGCACTTTTTTGCTGTTGAGTACACGATATGCCGCAATACCGGCTTGTGTGCCACCCACGAGGCGTGCGAATCCCATTTGGGACAAGCGGATGAGCGCGCGGCGTTTGAAGTCTTTGGGATAGAATCCTTCCCAATTGGGCGCGTTGGTGCTGTGTGTGGTATTTGCAATGGTGACCACGTCAATGTCGGTTGGCTGTAGGTTTGCCTGACGGATGACTTCAACAATGGCCAATTTTGGCCATCCCCAATACAATTTTTGACGATTCAACCGTTCTTCATTTATGGCGGCAATAATACGGCCGTCGCTGATGATGGCTGCGCCTGCATCGTGCTGCAAGCTAATTCCAAGAATATTCATGGATATCCTTTTGAGGAAACAGATAGCAATATGTATAATTTTTGCGGAATATATTTCCGTTTTGTTGTTTGGGTGTTCACAACAAGGAAATAGGGTAGGGATGCTTAATCAGGTATAAATACATTAATATAATGGGATTTATGCTGCTTTGGGATGGGGTTTGTTGCACTGTAGCTCACTGTGCATGGGGTATATGTGCAAGTGATGTACCAAGTGGGATGGTTCTCTTATTTAAATCGGCAGTTTTAAGAATGAGTTGAGCATATTTTTTAAGATGATGCGACAGATGTCATCGCATTTTTTTGCTGGGTGCGCAACCATAGTTCAAGGCTCAAAAGGGACCAAATTTCCCGACTGAGATTTTCACGGCCCGATTTGTGCGTTTTGACCAGATCTGCTACGATGGGCTGGTTTAAAATGTTTTTTGTTTGTGCTTGGGGCGATAAGAGCAGGTCGTGTACCATGTCGTGAAGGTCGTTGTTCAACCAACGTGCAATAGGCATTTCAAAGCCGTGCTTGGGGCGTTTCAATATGTTTTTGGGTAGTAAATTGCCCGCCGCTTTTTTGAGAATGTATTTGGTCGTAAGGTTTCGCAATTTCAAATGGGAGGGTACCTTGGCCGCAAATTCGACCAGGGTGTGATCCAGAAAAGGCACACGCAGCTCCAAAGACGCTGCCATGCTCATTCTGTCGTCTTTGACCAAATAATCATCGGACAATAACGTGCTTGTGTCCACATCTAATAACCGATCAAGGTCATTGGAGGCGTCCGATTGGGCAAACTTCTGGCTGAGTGGGTCATCTATAAGCTGGGGATGATACATATGGGATTGCAGCAGTTTTTCGCGGGCTTGTTGTGAAAATAATGAGATGATATTTTGGTGTCGTGTTAAAAGATGGTCAGATTGGGCTCTTGTGAAGCTTTGGGCACGATGGATCAAACTTTTCTTACTGTGACCCGTTGGGAGGCGGCCCAGTAGATTTTCGAAAATGCGTCGCCCAAATTTTGGGATATGTGTATAGGTACGGCTCAGTGGGATGTTCCAATAGCGTTCATAACCCGCAAAGAGTTCGTCGGCACCGGTGCCCGATAAGGCGACTGTGACGTGTGACCGGGCAAGTTGCGATACCAAGTATGTGGGGATGGCAGAGGAGTCACCAAAGGGCTCGTCAAAGTGACTCACCACCTGTTCAAAAAGATCGCATATGTTTGGACGAACCACAAGGGGGTGGTGTTGCGTGCCAAAGTGATTGGCAATGGTTTGGGCATGGTTCAACTCATTATAAGACTGTTCTTCAAAACCAATAGAAAATGTTTGAATGGGTTGCTCGCTGAGTTGGCTCAT
>JBLHJX010000430.1:0-3293 GCA_047619225.1 Candidatus Latescibacterota bacterium | reverse complement strand
CATGAACATTTGGAGATTTTTCGAAAAGATGGGCGCATTGTGGTGCCCAACCCCTCGCGTAGGTATGATGTGTATTCGCCCTTGTTTTTTTATTTTGAAGTGTATGGTTTGGGGTTTCAGGCGCATGATGTACATATTGAGGTATTGGATCGTTATGACCATGTGGTGCGTGACGATTTGCGCTCTTTTTTAGGTTTTCGGGGCGATGTTAATTTTGCCGAAGGGCTGTCTTTAGATGGTTTACTGCCGGGTTTGTATGCTTTGCAAGTTACCGTAAATGCTGGGCGTGAACGTGTTCAGCGTGTGCGGAAATTTCAAATTCAAGGGGATGCACCGGTTCCATCAGAAGCGTTTGATGATCAACGTATGGCGACCGCGCGTTTTTTATTGGCCCAATATGGGGGAGAAGATAAAGCTGCATTTTATGATAAGTTAGATCGGGTTGAAAAAGCTCGGTATGTATATGGGTACTGGTTGAGCGAAAACCCCATTGTGGCAGCAAGCTATTATGGGCCTCGTTTGGGGTACGGTTGGTTGGATGTGACACCCACGCTTCTCAAGGGGATGGGCTTAGAGCGCAATTTGAGCAAACGCATTGACGCGGGTTATGTGGCGCGGTTGGCAAGTTTGGATACGATGCAAGCTCACCAAGCACGTATGGTTATGGAAACCGTTCTCAAGAAAGAACCCGACGATTTGCTGGCGCAGGCAGCGGTTGGATATGCGTATTATTTGGGTGGCAATTTGCCATATGGTGAGGGTGCATTTAACGCGGTGCACCGGCAAGGGGGCGTGTTGCCTGAAGTGTATTTGGGGGTGGGGCTTGCGCATTTGGGCCGCAAAGATTGGAAAGAAGCGAAAACGGCTTTCGAACAGGCATTGGCATTGCGGGCGCATTGGCGACCTGCAAAAATGCAGGTACACATCACACAGTTTTTGGCAGCGGGTGAGATTGCCCAGTTGGATTCGTTGCTCCTTTTGTCTCCCCGACACGCAGAGTGGTGGTATGTAAAAGGCCGTGTGTTGGAACAGCGTGGCGATTGGGAGGGTGCGGCACAAGCTTATACACGGCAGGCATTGGTCAACCCCATGCACGAACGTGCGCGTTTTGATTTGGCACGTGTGCGGTTTCGACAAGAACAGTTTGCCGATGCGGCTGCGGTGTGGCACTATTTGTTTGATACACAGCCCACTTTGCGACATGCGTGTTTGGATCCGTTGCTGAGTGCCTATTTAAATATTGGAGATACGGGTGCGGCTCAAGAGGCGATTTCGTCGTATTTGCGTTCGGTAGATGATATGACCCGTGCCCTGTTGGAAGATATTCGTTTGGTGGCGTCGGTGGAAGAGTTGGCAACGTATGAGACGTTGTCTGCAGAAGCACGCCCTGCATTTATTCGAGGATTCTGGCAAAAGCGCGATCCGACACCTGTGACAACGGGCAATGAACGATTGGTCGAACACTATCGCCGGGTGTTGCATGCGATGACGCATTTTTCGGAGGGGCAAAAACCGTGGGACAAGCGGGGTGAGATTTATATTCGATATGGGCCGCCTGCGCATGTGAGCAAGAGTCATGACATTCGTTATGAAACCGACCCCGATGTGGTGAAGGTGAAAGATCGGTTGTTGGCGTCTATTCCGTTTGATGGGCGCAAAGAGATTGTGGCGCGTATGGGGCGGTTGCGCACGTCGACACGGGATGTGCAATATCAGGGTGAGGATGCTGGCGGTGTGGTGGTTTCAGATTTTGAGTCGATTGATTATGAATTGAATCCCAATCGCAATTTTTTTGGGGGCGGTGAAGCTCGCAACGATGGGAAGTATTATGATGATGCGCAGGATTCGCATCGCGACCGAGGGGCAGGCACCGACAATATTCGTGGGTTCCCCTTGTTTCCGGTAGATGGGGGGACGCGGTGGGAGTATTGGATCTACCCCGATGTGGCTGGGGGTATTGAGATTGTGTTTACGGCATTGGATTCAAAGGGTACTTTTGATTTTCCCGATATGCCACAAGGGCGCATTCTGTCGCAGTATAACCAAGGGTTGTGGACGAGCAAACGGCCTGACAGGGTGGTGTCTGCGGCGATTCATCGGCAGTGGGAGATTTATCGGCCTCGGACAAATGATTTGGATTTTCATTTTGGCGCGGCAGATTTTTTAGGGGATAGCACACGCAGTCGGTTGGAGGTTTATTATGGCATCCCTTTGGGTGCATTGGTTGATAGTGCACGCATAGAAGGCCAGGTGTCGCGGGGGATTGCTTTGTTTGACAGTTCGTGGGCACCTGTGTTTCGCAAAACAGCTTTGTTGCCGTTTGCGGTGGCCGATGCCAAGGCGGTTGGGGGGGGCACGCTTTTGGTGGATGAGTTGGCACTCAATTTGCCGCCTGGTACGTATCATTTGGGTGTGGAGGTGCATGACCGGGAGCGCAATACGATGGGTGCGTATACGCGTGAGATAGAGGTGGAGGCCTATACGGGGGCGGGGTTGATGATGAGTGATGTGGAGATGGCGGGGTCGGTGGTGGAAGATCCCTCGGTGACGCGTAAGGGGGGGCGTAAGGTTGTGTCTATGCCGTCTCAAACGTATCACCCTGGGCAGCCTGTGAGTGTGTATTATGAGGTGTATGGGTTGGCGGTGGATGAATTTGGTCGCACACATTATGAGATGGACTATCAGATTTCGGCAAAGAAGGGGAAGCCGATTGCGGTGACGATTTTGCGGGCGATTGGGGAGTTGTTGGGGATTGAAGAAAAGAAGGTGGTGACGATTTCTTATGCGCAACATGGGCGTGAGAGGACGGAGTATAATTATTTGGAGATTGATGTGACGGGGTCTGAGTCTGGGTTGTATGAGTTGGAGGTGACGGTGAGGGATTTGATTGGGGAGACTTCTGTGAAGAAGAGTGTGGTGTTTGGGATTGCGAAATAACTTTTTTAAATGTTTTTTAACTTCTTGCCTTCGGCGACTTACTTTTTTTCAGCAGCCAAAAAAAGTAAGCAAAAAAGGCCGTCCCTCAAGTGCCGGGAGGGCTGATTTTCCGCAAATACCCTCAGTGGGTATACAAAGTAAACTGGCCTGCCAGCGTGGTTGTTTTTATATAATTAGAAGCTGGACGGAATCAGTGCGGAAAATCGGAGGTCGTGTCCTGGTTCGTTGCAGGGGGTGGGGATTTGGGGTTTGAATAAACGAGATCAAAAACGGAATCGGATTGAAGGGTGGTTTCCTTGGTTGGTTGGGGGAGTGGCTTTGTTGATTCGGTTTTTTTATATGTGGTCGTTTTGGGG
>JBLHJX010000429.1:0-3293 GCA_047619225.1 Candidatus Latescibacterota bacterium | reverse complement strand
CAACACTTGCTGCACCACAACCTCGGCATGGTCTATCGCAAACAAGGACACATTGACAAAGCTGCCACTGCCTATGGCGAAGCCCTCAAACACAACCCCAAATACGCCGAAGCACACATCAGCTTGGGCAACCTCGCATTTTACCAAGAAAACTACGCACAAGCCATCCAATCCTTTCAAAAAGCACTCGGCACCAAAGCAGAAAGTGCCGATCTACACCTGCGTTTGGGATTGGCCTA
The DNA here is from genome assembly GCA_047619225.1 of Candidatus Latescibacterota bacterium. Lineage (GTDB taxonomy): Bacteria > Latescibacterota > UBA2968 > UBA2968 > UBA2968 > JABIFK01. Next base: position 3,054 of record JBLHJX010000429.1, on the reverse strand, counting down.
TTTCAACACACAAATCTACCCCAAAGCTATTTTCCACTTTCAGCACACCCTCAATCTCGACGCAACCAATATTCAAACCTACCACTACCTTGGCCGCGCATATGACCTAAATAATCAGCCCAATAAGGCCATCGAAGCTTTAGAAACCTTCATTGCAAAAGAAACCCGCCGTGAAAAACGTCCTCGTGTTGCAGAAGCAAAAGAACTCATCTTCGATATCAAAAAAGAACGGTTCACAAACATGTTAAAATAAAGCTCAAAATGTCTAACAAATGCGGGGGGACGCAGAAATTCGTACATTTATTCAAACACACTTAGACATCTAAAAAGAGATTTGAACTTTCAACCCACTTCTCACATAACCTCAACCAACTGAACCGTCAACGTGATCGTTTCTCCAGCCAAGGAATGATTGGCATCCAACGTCACTATCTGATCTGTAACAGCTTTAACACTCACATCAATAGGTGTGCCATCCGGATCAGACTGCACCTCCATTCGCGTGCCAATCTCAAGTGGTGCATCGGGCGGAAATTTATCGCGCCCAATTTCAACCACATACTCAGAATTGTAAACACCAAACGCATCTTCGGGTTTTAAAACCACCGAACGTTTATCGCCCTCTTCCATGCCCAAAACAATCTTGGTAAACATCTCGCGCACAGTGGGGTCACCCACCGAAAACTCAAAGGGTTCACCCTCAGATGTGCCCTCAGCTATAGACTCATTCTCTAAAACCGCCTTATAATACACACGTACTGCATCACCCATTTCTGCTCGTGTCATACTTGCTCCTTAAACAAACAATCCCAAATTGCACTGCAAAACCCAAAAGATCCACCCATAATATAACAAACAGGACCCACACAATGCCCATTACCATTCGACAAAGCTTTAAAACCGACATAGAAACCTGTGCAGAATCCATGTACACAGCTTTTATCACGGTAGACAAACAACACGGCTTCCCATCGTATTTCACAGACCTCAATCACGCCAAAGACGCCGCACGAAATCTGATCACCAGCGAACATGGATACGGCATTGTCGCCACAGACAACAACCGTGTTATTGCCTCGGCCTTTATGAATGAAAAACGTCCGATTCGAGCCATTGGTCCCGTATCTGTCCACCCCGATTTTCAAGGACGCGGTATTGGGCGCAAACTGATGGAACACCTCCTCGAGCGTGCCCAAGGCGCGCCCAGCGTTCGCCTAACACAAGATGCATTTAACACAACGTCCTTATCTTTGTACACCTCGCTGGGTTTTGCCTTGGTCGCATCACTGGTTTGGATCGAAGGTAAATTTAAAAACATACCCGAGAATGTGCCAAAAATCTATCCAATTAGAGAAGAAAACCGCAAAGATTGCATTGCACTGTGCAAAAAGGTGACCGGTTTTAACCGCGTGCCCGATAATCTAACAGATGCACATTGCGTCATCAAGGATCAGCGCGTGGCAGCCTACACGTTGAGTCTGTCAACAGACGGATATACCGTTGCCGAAACAGAAGACGATATGCACGCACTCATGTTGGGCATTGCCACACAAAAATCGGGTACCCTTTCTTGTTTAATGCCCACCCGATACACCCACCTTTTATTATGGTGTCTCAGCGAAGGCTTCAAAATCAAAAAACCGCTCAATCTCATGGTCAAAGGCGACTATCAACAACCCAATGGGTTTTACTTTCCCAATCTACTCTATTAATCCACATCCCAAAAATTTATTGCCCAATGGCTTGTTCATCGGGCAATTTTTTTATTGAAACTCTTTCCAAATTCGCCATACTATTCAAACATCCAATGTACTTTACAATAACCCACAAGGAGTTTCCCAATGTTATCCCAAAAATATGCTGAATCTCAACTCAAAAACATGCTTCTCACACGCAATCAATGGCAACCCTTCCCAAATGCCAACAACCGATCAGGTTGGCAAACCCTCCCAGAAACCGTCAAACAAGCCCAAATCACACGCGGCGAAGAACGCCTCAACTTTGAATGGCCGCCCGTGCCCGCCACCCGTTTTCTCGACTTTGCCCGCGACGGCAACCGCACCAAATACGAAACCCGCACCTTTGGTCGCCGCAATGCCTTGGCTGACCTCGTCATTGCCGAATGCATCGAAAACGAAGGCCGCTTCTTAGACGACATCACAAACGGCATCTGGTGCATCTGCGAAGAGTCCTTCTGGGGGGTGCCCGCCCACATTGGCGTACAAAAGGCCGGCAAAGGCCTACCCGACACCGCCGAACCCATTGTCGACCTCTTTGCCGCCGAAACCTCCGAACTCCTCGCTTGGACAGTCTATCTCCTTAGCGACCAACTCAACACCATCTCCCCTCTCATCGTCCCTCGCGTCGAACGCGAAATCCAATATCGCATTCTCACCCCCCTACTCGAACGCGACGACTTTGGCTGGATGGGCTTTAGCGGCAACCGCGTCAACAACTGGAACCCTTGGATCGTCTCCAACTGGCTCACCTCCAACCTCCTCATCGAACCCGATGAAGACCGCCGAATTGCCGCCACCTTTAAAGCCATGCGCACGGTTGACAACTTCATCGACCCGTATCCCGCAGACGGTGGTTGTGACGAAGGTCCTGGCTACTGGGGTCGCGCAGGTGCGTCCCTCTACGACTGTCTCGAATGGCTCTACAGCGCCAGCGACGGCCAAATCAACGTCTACGATGAACCTTTAGTCCAAAACATTGGCAAATTCATCTACCGCGTGCAAATAGCCGACCGCTACTTCATCAACTTTGCCGACGCATCCCCCATGGTCACCCCCGCCTTTGCCGTCACCTACGGTTATGGCAAACGCATCAATGATCCCGATATGATGGCCATTGGCGCTTGGGCAGCCCAAACTCAAAATGTAGGCGAAAAAGGCATCTCCGAAGGGTTTGGTAGCATGGGCCGCGGCCTTCCCGCGCTCTTCTCCATAGACGAAGCACTCAAAGCCGATGCCACACCCCCTCTGCCACGCGACGTCTTCCTCGACGAAATCGAAGTCTTTGTCGCCCGCGACCAAAAAGGATCAACCGAAG
>JBLHJX010000428.1:0-3315 GCA_047619225.1 Candidatus Latescibacterota bacterium | reverse complement strand
TCTAACCAAGATGAGTAGTTGCCTTTATAAGGAAAGCCTTTGCCATGATCCAATTCGAGTATCCATCCTGCCACGTTATCTAAGAAATAACGGTCGTGTGTGACCGCGATGATGGTGCCTGCATAACGCTGCAAATGCTGTTCGAGCCAGGTAATAGATTCGGCGTCGAGGTGGTTGGTGGGTTCGTCGAGTAGGAGAATGTCGGGCTTTTTAAGGAGGAGACGACAAAGTGCAACCCGGCGTCGTTCACCGCCAGAGAGTTGGTCGACAATGGCATCAATGGGGGGGCAACGCAATGCGTCCATTGCTTGTTCGAGCCGTGCGTCGAGATCCCAAATGTCTTTGTGATCAATGATTTCTTGAAGTTCACCTTGGCGTTCGATGACTTTGTTCATTTCATCATCGGACATGGGTTCGGCAAATTTGGCGCTGATATCATTGTATTCTCTCATGAGGTCTACGTCTTCTTGTGCACCTTGTTCAACAATTTCGAGCACTGTTTTTCCTGCTTCGAGTTCGGGCTCTTGTTCTAAAAAACCAATGGTATGCCCGGGGGCGAGGTGTGTTTCGCCATTGAACTTGTCGTCTCGGCCTGAAAGGATGCGTAAAAGGGTGGATTTACCCGAGCCATTGAGACCGAGCACACCAATTTTGGCACCATAAAAATAAGAGAGGGAAATGTCTTCGAGGATGGGTTTCTTATCAATGAATTTACTGACATGGACCATCGAATAAATAACTTTGTTTGGCTCATCGGCCATGGGTATTGCTCTCCTTGTTTGGGTAGTTTGAAGCGAGTGATGTTTTAAATATTAACTTTTTGTCGCCCTAATTGATCGGGCATGCAGGACGTGGCACTGAAGCGTTTCATGCATTTTGGTTCTGCTCTCTACGCTTTGCTCTTCGCGATGTTGTTTACTGCCCATCCCATTTTGCAGTTCCGATCGCATAGTATTTATGGACAAACGGGGGTTTGGTTCTGGATGCATACCAAATACGCCAAGTGCCATCGTTGAGTTGTAGAACGGTTTGGCTGGTGGTGTAATGCGATTCCCAATCGCGTGTGGGATCGGGTTCAAAGATGGGGTTGTTTGGGTTTTTCTCCCAATGAATACCATCTTCACTCACGGCGAGTCCGAGTGCTGTGGTGTGAGGATCGGAGGCGCAATAACTGCCGTACCACATTAAATATACACCATCAGCCTTGAGCACGGTGGGATAAAATAGGCGTCCGTGTTCCCAGGCTTGATCGAGTTTGAGAACGGGGTATGGGTGCACGGCCCAGGTTTGGCCATCGGGGCTTTCGGCATAGCGGTAAAACCAAAGAGGTGCATGTCGTCAAAGTCACCGGATGGACCGAGTGATACACACGGTCCATCCGTGTCGCGAATCCAGTTTTGAGGTTGCATCCATTTGGTGTCGCGCATCATTTTCCTTTAGTTCTGAACGGGCAAAATACAAACTGGATTTGGCACATCGGCCACCTGGCCAGTGGGTTCTAAGTCACCGGTTTCTTTGTTGATGCGGAATGTTACGACAGTACTTGTATCTTGGTTGCCAACAATTAAGAATGTGCCGGTTGGATCAATAGCAAAGTCTCGAGGTGTTTTGCCTTGGGTGTCGGTGTGGCCAAGTGCGGTGAGGGTGCCGTTTTCAAATGAGAATCGGGCGATGCTGTTGTGGCCTCGGTTGGAGGCGTAAACAAAACGGCCGTCGGATGTCACTGCAATTTCGGCACATGAGGGTTTTGCATCGGTATTTTCGGGCAATGTGGATATGGTTTGCAAAGGGTTGAGCATACCGTCGCGATAGGCATAGACTATGATGGTGGCGTCTAATTCACTGAGTGAAAAAGCATATTGATCGCTGGGGTGAAAAATGAAGTGACGTGGGCCTGAACCGGGATGTGTTTTGACAAAGGGAGGATCACTGGGTGTGAGCGTGCCTTGATCGGGGTCGAAGACGTAGATCCTAATTTTGTCTTGGCCAAGATCAGGTACAAATAACAAACAGTTGTCTGAGCTCAGCACAACGGCGTGTGCATGAGGGCCTTCTTGGCGTTCTGGGTTGATGTTGGTGCCGCCTTCGTGTTGGACGACTGTGGATGCTTCGCCGAGTGCACCATCTACTTGAATGGGATAAACGGCAACGCTGCCCGTTTCATAGTTGGCACTTAAAACACATTGGCCTGTTTGATCCACGACGATGTGACAGGGAAACCCACCGTGAGCTGGTTGTTGATTTAATGTGCGAAGTGTTTGCCCTTCAATTGCATAGGCGTGAACGGTAGGGTTGTCGTCTACGGCGGTTTCTTGGTCGGCATAGAGAAATCGTTTTTGTGGGTCTATGGCAAGGTATGAGGGATTTCGAGGCCCTGTTGTATTGCTCAAGTATGTGAGTGCGCCCGAATCCATGTCGAGATTGTAGACATAAATGCCTTCTGCTTTGCCGTCCACAAAGGGTAATTTTTCTGTGTATGTGCCAATGTAAATGGTTTGAGATGCCATGTTATGCTCCAAGGTTGTTCGTGTTAATGAGATTTATTCCTTTTATTGAACTGTATCCCCCGAATCAATGGTGATCGCTGGCGGTAGGTCGGGTGAAAAGTGTCCGTGTCATGTGCTGCGTTTGGGTTCTATGATGTGTTTTGCCATACTTAGTGGCTCCGATTGTAGTGTTCTCTGAGGATGTCGCTGCCAAAGTCATTTGTGAGATCGCGCCAAACTGCGTGGATGTGGTTGGCGTCGGTTTGGGTGCAGTCGTATTCGGCTAAGAAGGTGGTTCCGAGGACGCGATAGTAGTGGCCCTCACCACGGTTGACACCGCCTGCCCAGGCAAAGGCTGCTGTATCGAGTGATGTGGCAATGAGGTTTTTGCGTTGTGCTTCGGCAATGGATTCTGGCAAACGTGAGACATAGACTTCGATCAGGTCATTGGTGAGGTCTCGTTGAGATGCGCTCATGTCTTTGAACTGGAGGCCTTCAATTTGCACTTCGTCGCTTACGCTTGGCACGTTGCGTGTGAGGATGTCGCTGGGGGCTTCGGCACTGATGATGGCTATTTTTTTCTGCTCGCCATCGAGTGAGGCGAGTAGGTCGCGTGCGAGATCTTCTTCTTCTTTGAGTGCGCGGAGGCCTTCTTTGTCGCCGTGGAGGACTTGGGCTGGGTTGGAGCCAAAAAAGAATGGAGTGGGGGCAACGAGCGTGCCGTTGACGACCGTATAATTGATGGAGATATGGTGGCCTTCAAAGCGCCAGCTCCAAGTGGTATCGGTGCCGGGGGTGCCAAAGATGACGAGGTTGTAGAGTTCCGGGT
>JBLHJX010000427.1:0-3319 GCA_047619225.1 Candidatus Latescibacterota bacterium | reverse complement strand
TGGTTGCCCAAAACCGATATCTTCCAAGCCAAAATGCGCAACTTCGTAGACCACGCCCTCTACAACAAACCCACCCTCGCACCTGCCGAACACGGCCTCATGGTGCAAAAAATGCTCGACGGCATTTACGAATCTGCCGAAAAAGGCAGAGAAGTACGCATCCGCTAAATGCTGGTTTTCCTAAAAAAAGCGTCGTCCCCAAGGGCGACGCTTTTTTTATAATAGACACCCCATTTTCCATATGATGCCCCATCCTTTCACAATTATATTATACCCTCCATATTTGCAGATACATCTAAAAACCATCCCAACCCCAGAGGAGAACACTCTTGAAACTCAAAAACAAAATCGCCATCGTCACCGGCGGTGGTCAAGGCATTGGGGAAGCCATTGCAACCGCCCTATCAGAAGAAGGTGCAACCGTTGTCATTGCCGACATCAACCTTGTAAACGCACAAACAGTTGCCACCACCCTTAACGGCCACGCCATCAAACTCGACGTCACAAACCCCGACAACGTTCAAACAATGGTTGACGAAACCCTTGAAAAATTTGACCATATCGACATCCTCGTCAACAACGCAGGCATCGGCCAAAACCGCCCCTTTCTCGACACCCCGCTCGATGAATGGAACCAAATCCTCAGCGTCAACCTCACTGGCCCCTTCCTCTGCGGCCAAGCCGTTGCCCGCGAGATGGTCAAACAAAAAGCCGGCAAAATCATCAACATCGGCTCTATCTCAGGCCAGCTCGGTGCCCAAGGCCGTTCTGCTTACGGTGCCTCCAAAGCCGGCATCATGCAACTCACCCGCATCATGGCCGTCGAACTCGCCCCCCACGGCGTCTACGTCAACGCCATCTCCCCCGGCCCAGTCGACACCGAACAAAGCCGCGCCATGCACACCCAATCCACCCGCCAATCCTACCTCAACCGCATACCCCTTGGCCGATATGGCGCCCGTGAAGAAATTGCCGCAGCAGCCGTCTTCCTCGCCAGCGACGACTCCAACTTCGTCGTCGGCCACATCCTCAACGCCGACGGGGGATTTAAAATGGCGGGGCTCACATTCGACCCTCAAGCCGAATAAAAGGAACACCCAATGAAACGCATCGCATTCATCGACCACAACCTCGAAAACTTCCACGCCAACGCCTACCTCAAGCTCCTCCAAAACGAACTCAAAAACCGTGGCTTCACTATCTCCGGTTGTTTCGGCACCCAACAAAAACCCAGCCGAGAATGGGCCGAAAAAAACAACATCCCCTATTTCACCCACATCCAAGAATTAAACGAATCCGTCGATCACTATATGATCCTCGCCCCCTCCAACCCAGAAACCCACCTCGACCTTTGCCAAAAAATCTTCCCGTTTGGCAAGCCCACTTATGTTGACAAAACCTTCGCGCCCAACTTCAAAACGGCACAAAATATCTTCGCCCTCGCCGACAAACACAAAGTTCCCATGCAAACCACATCGGCCCTGCGTTACACAGAAGTCCAAGACTACGTGCAAACCGTCGGTCGCAAAAACATCAAACACATGATCACCTGGGTCGCTGGCGGTTCCTTTAGCGAATATGCCGTCCACCCCATCGAACTCTTTATCAGTTGTATGGGCCCCAACATCACACGCCTCATGCGACGCGGCACCAAAAATCAGGTCCAATTATTACTCGACCTCACCGGCAACCGCACCGCCGTCGTCAACGTCTTTCCCAAAACACACACCCCTTACGCCGCATCAATCACCACAAACGAAGAAACCAAATACTTCCCCATTGACACCTCCAAAATTTTTCTCAACACAGCCTCTGCTATTCTCAATCTCTTCGAATCTGGAAAAGCCAACATAGACCGTAAAGAAAGCCTCATCATCCGGCGCATTCAAGACGTCGCCGAACAAAAACGATCACAAAACCGATGGATAAACCTATAAAAGGCCATATCCATGAAATCTGAAGACTGCATCCAACCTTATCACGCCAACCCGCACTACTGGCAATACAAAGATGCTGTTCAATGTGAAACTGTATTGAACAAGGGAGAGAAGACATGAACTTAGAGCTGAAAGACACGGTGGCGGTGGTCATTGGGGCGGCGCACGGGATTGGGCACACGATTGCATCGGCTTTCGCCTCGGAGGGAGCGCACGTTGCCTGCGTGGATCGCGACGAGAAGGTCGATGCCGTCGCAACCGGAATTGCCACCGACTACGGAACAAAAGCAGAAGGCATCACGGCCGATGTAACCAACTACGAGCACATGTGTGACGTGGTCAGACAGATCGAATCGCGGTTGGGACAATACGATCATGTAATCTGCACGGCAGGTATGGGATCGGGCAAGTACGGCTTTCCGTTCTGGAATCTCGAACCAGCAGACTGGGACAAGGTTCTGCGCGTCAACCTGACTGGCATGGTCAACATCGCGCACGCTTTTGCGCCGAGATTCGTCGAACGTCGCGCCGGCAGTTTCCAGTTCTATGCTTCCGTCGCAGGCCAGATCGGCTCGCAAACCGATCCCCCCTATAGTGTATCAAAAGCGGGTGTGATCAATTTCATGCAGTGCATGGCAAAAGACTTGGGACCCTATGGTGTGCGCGTAAACGCCATATCCCCAGGAATGGTCAAGACCGACCTTAATCAGGGCGTTTGGCAGGCATGGACCGAAACGGCTGAAGGCAGAGAGAATCCTCTGACGTACGAAGCGTGGGCGGATGAAAAAATTCGCCGGATGTGCCCGCTTGGACGTTGGCAGGAAGCAGACGACCTGGCGGCAATGACCGTGTTCCTGGCTTCGCCGCGCGCACGAATGGTGACGGGGCAAACGATCAATGTGGATGGCGGTTTCGTGATGCATTCGTAAGTTCCAAGATAGATATCCGAAACACCGAGCCGAGCCGACAATAGATGAATACATTGCGATGGCTTCAATAAGCGATACCGCTTGCATTTTCCAAAACACAGCGTACTTTGCCTATTCATTGAGCCCCACATGAAAACGTTCGCGCATTCACTGTTAGGAAAAACGAAATGCCCACCTACAATGCCCTCGTTGTACACGATCGAGACGGCGAATACACCAACCAAATTGAAGAAAAAAATACCAAAGACCTGCCCGAAGGCGACCTGCTCATTCGTGTGCATCACTCTTCACTCAACTACAAAGACGCCCTCTCAGCCACAGGCAATAAAGGTGTCACGCGCAATTATCCACACACACCCGGCATCGATGCCGCAGGTGAAATCATTGAAAGCAACGATGACGATTGGAAAGCCGGTGACCAAGTCCTCGTCACAGGATATGATCTTGGCATGA
>JBLHJX010000426.1:0-3320 GCA_047619225.1 Candidatus Latescibacterota bacterium | reverse complement strand
GCCGATTGGCGGGGGGAATTGGAGCGTGCATCTGAGCATGGTCGTGTGCAATTGGTTCGGTTGTTGCCCAATTATGGTCGATATGATTTGGCCGATGTGAGCGATTTCTTGCAGGCGATACAAGATGCAAATTTGGCAGTGATTGTGCAGGCATGTTTGGAAGATTCACGCCGACATCATCCGTTGGCGGTTGTCCCGAGTGTTGCGGCTTCTGCGGTCGTTGATATGGCACAGGAGTTTCCCGATCTAAGAATTGTCATTGGGGGCGCGAAGGCAGCTGAGTTGCGCAATTTGGCAGATCGAATATTGGCATTGCCCAATGTGTATGCCGACACGGCGCAAGTGGATGGTTTGGATGCGATCAAGGTTTTGGTCAGTCAGGGATTGGGGGGGCGGTTGGTATTTGGTTCTCATGCGCCCTTGTTTATTCCTCATGCGGCACTGGGCCGTGTTGTGACCGATGTAGAGGATGATGTGGCCGAGGCGATTTTGAGTGGCAATGCTTTGTGTTTGTTGGGCGATATTTAGAATCCACAATGAAGTAATGGCAGGTATTGGTTGTTGATGAAAGGATAGGTTATGGTAAAGGTTGCACTTATTGGCGCAGGCAGTCATTGTCGGATAAATCATGCACCGGCATTGGCGCAGTATGCAAAAGATCATTCTGACAAAGTAGAGTTGGTTGCTGTTTGTGATTTGGAACAAGAAAAAGCGGAACGATTTGCCAAAGAATATGGTTTTAAATCGGCGTACACCAACCACCAAGAAATGATTGAGAAAGAGAAACCCGACGGCTGTGTGTGCGTGATGCCCATTCCTTTAATTGTGCCATTGGCAAAAGAATTGATGGAAATGGGCATGCCTGTCACGGTAGAAAAACCACCCGGCGCGTCTGTAGAAGAAGGCCGTGAACTGCTTGCTATTGCCAAACAGACGGGCACGCCGCATATGATTTCAGTAAACCGCCGATTTCAGCCCTTTATTCGAGAAGGCCGCGAATGGGCATTGTCTCAAGGGCCCATTCGATTTGTTCGGGCGTCGATGCTGCGCCACAATCGTCGTGAAGATGTTTTTATATCTGGAACCGGCATTCACAGTTTAGATGCCTTGCGGTTTATTGCAGGTGACGTGTCCAGCACCGAATCCTTTTCTCAAAATGATGGCACGCCTTGGCACCACATTGTGTTGCACTTTGAATCGGGTGCTCTGGGTTCTTTTGATGTGCTCACGACGGATGGATGCGCCGAAGAACGCTATGAAATTTATGGCGAAGGCTACCGGGTCAATATGGCTGTAGAAAATTCACAAGAACCGCGTTTGCAATGTTGGAAAGACAATGAAAAGGTGGTCGACAAAACCCCCGATCCCAACGAACCCAACTTCATTCGCATTGGCCCCTATGCCGAAACTCATGAGTTTGTAACCGCCCTCATCGAAGAACGCCCCATGTGGCCCACCATTGCCGATGTGTTTCCATCGATGGAATTGGCTCATCAACTGAATCCGTAGGGTATAAAACTTGAACACATCCTCCTGGTGGTGTGGGCCGTTGTGCAGTTGGTGTGTGGTGTTGGGGGACGTGAGGGGCGTGTGGAACACGAGGTGGGGTGTGGGAACTGCGCGGGCCGGTGAGGGTGGTCTCCGCTCGTAAAAACACTGAAAAATATAAAGCGCCACGCAGTGGCGGATTTCTTTGCCTCCTTTCTTTGGCCGTCTAAAGAAAGGAGGTCGCCGAAGGCAAGCCCGGTAAAAACAATCATAGAAATTGGACGTTCGTATTATGCCCCCCCCCCACTCTTAAAGGAGATTCTTCCCAATATATGTCACGCCAAGGACGCGTGCAATGTATACATCTTAAAACGAGAAGAAGATGCCATTGATAGGGTAATTATATGATTAAGATTGGCAAAGGATTGGGCGATATCGCAGAAACGACGCTGCGATTTTTCAAACAAATTGGTGTTGAAGAAGTGAGCATGCCCACACGATGGAATGAAAATCCTGGCACGGGTGGCACGACGCGCCCTTTTGTGCCGCCCACACAAACTGGGCCACGAGGTAAACAAGGAGGCGTGTGGGATGAGGACTTGTTGTTGCGTATTCGAGAACGCATTGAATCATTTGATTTAAAACCCACCGTAGCGGGTTTGGGTTTGTCGGGTAATATCTTGATGGGCCAAGCGGGGCGAGATGACGATTTGGACGTTGTAAAGGCCAATATCGAAATCGCTGGGCGTTTGGGTATTCAAGTGCTGACGTATAATTTTACGGCATTGCGTCCTTCGGAAGGATACGGCGGACGAATGGGTGGTGGACGTGGTGGTGCCGATTTGCGCGATTTTGATTATGATCGCATTAAAGACTTGCCACCTTTAGATTCGGTGGGCAGCCATTCACACGAGGAGATGTGGGATCGGGTGACCTATTTTTTAGAGGCCGTGATTCCCACAGCAGAGCAGGCCGGTGTCAAGTTGGCTGTTCATCCCAATGATCCGCCCGTTCCGGTACACCGAGGTGTGGCACAACCGATGGGTGATGTCGAAGGTATGAAGCGGTTGATTGAGGTGGTGGACAGTCCGTCGAATTGTATTTTTTTTGATACGGGTGTGATGACCGAAAAAGGTGCCGATGCGGTGGAGATGATTCGTTATTTTGGCTCGCGTAACCGTATTGGCACGGTGCACTTTCGCAATGTGCGAGTGGAGGTGCCGCGTTTTAAGTATGTGGAAGTTTTTCACGATGAAGGGGATTGTGACATGTTTGCCTGTATGCAGGCTTTTCACGAGGTGGGTTATGAGGGGGTGATCGATCCCGATCATACACCGGGTGTGGATGGTGATACATCCGATACACGGGTAGGCTGGGCATTTGCCATTGGACAAATGTTGGCGATGCGCAATGCGGTAGAAAGATGAAATTAGAATACCAAAGTGTCTGAGAAAGTAAGCATAAAAGGTTAGTGTACTTGATAAAAACCCCTCGGGCGATATGGATCCGAGGGGTTTTGAGGTCGTTTTAGGGAGTCTATTTGCTGGGTTGGGTATGTCAGCTATGGAAAGATCATGCCCATAGCAATGGTAATGACAATAAGGCCTCCGAGAATTTTGATGGCGATTTGAAACATGTGATCCACCCGGTCGTCGTCCCGTTGCTGTGCATTGAGGGTTATCATGGACTTCTCCTTAGATGAAGACTCCCTATATGATAAATTTACCTCATCGTAACAGGATATTCCAAACGTTATTTTCTCTTGACAGACTTATCAAAACCTAAGTATCATATTTCGTGAGAATTAAGGATTTATTGATGTATTCTATTTC
>JBLHJX010000425.1:0-3376 GCA_047619225.1 Candidatus Latescibacterota bacterium | reverse complement strand
AATTAGGTGCATTTGTTTTCAAGAAGTTTACTGGAGGATAGCATATGAGCAGGTTTGATTTGATTGATCCGGTAAAACAATTTGCAGATTTGGTATTGGAAAAAGGACGCAATCTCTACCCTCACCTAGACAACCCCTTGATTGCTGATGGCATCGATTTTAAAAATGGGGGTGGGGCACGGGTCAATGTGGCTGCAGAAGTGGTTGATGGAGCCGTGTTGTCTAATCCGGCATGTCAGCAACGTTTGTTGCGCATGTTGGTTGGTTTGTCTAACGTGACGGGAGATGACACCTATCGCAATGCCGCAGCAGCGGTGATGGAACATATGTTTGAGGTCTTGTCGGACAAAAATGGGTTGTTTTATTGGGGCGGACATGTGGCGTTCGATTTGGAAAAGAATGACATTGTAAAAGGAAAATCTGGACCACACGAATTGAAATGCCATTATCCTTTTTATGATTTTATGTGGGATGTCAACGCAACGGGTACTAAGCGCTATGTTGAGGCGATGTGGAACGCACACATCTACAATTGGCAGGTGTTGGATTTTAGCAGGCACGGCAAATACGATTTGGAAATGGGCGACTTGTGGACCAATAGATATCAACCTGGGCGGATATTTTTTGTTGGACGGGGCCTTACATTTATCAATTGCGGGAGCGATTTGTATTACGCTGCTGGATTGCTGCACGGTTTGGGAGGAGAAATACAGCCATTAACATGGGCACAACGCTTGAATGGTCGTTTCTTAGAAACGCGTGACCCAAATACAGGTATGGGTGGATATCAGTTTACGTTGCGGCATTTGCCTGGCGCGCAATATTGGTCTGATCGTGCCATTCATCAATTTGGCGCTCAGTTGGCAGGGCATTTTATTGCGGAGGGCGCTATTTCACATCCGCGTCAAATTCAAGCGATTTGTGGTTCTGCGGGTTTGGCACGCATGGCACTGGCAGATCGGTTGGGCGACATTGGTTGGGATTTTGCACAGTCAGCAATTGAAGACCTGATTGCCTATGGGAAATGGGCTTACGAACCAAAGGACAATACACTCCATGCCACGCACACAGACGGCACCCGCTTAACAGGATTGGTATTTGAACAAGATGGGTATTATGGAAAGGCGGGCAGTTCATGGGAGCCTGTAAAAGTGGGTGGGCTGATGTTGCGGGCGTATGCAACTGCGTACCGTTTATGCCTGGATAGGGTTGAACGCGCCTTTTTGTGGCAAATGGTGCGCGACATCGCCAGAGGCAATGGTTTAGGGGATTTTGATGGTGAGGCAAACTTGGACACCGACTGTACGGATGCGGATACGATCCACGCGCTCATTGAATTATTTGCTTGCACACAACTTGACATTTTTTGGAATCTGGCAGAACGGATAGCGCGCAATATTCTGGGCACGCGGTTTAAAGACGGCTATTTTGTTTCCGATGGAATAGCCCTCGTTGACGACCCTGCGCCCTTGGCTTTGCTGCGCCTCCACGCCGCCAAAGTTAATAATTGGGACCAGGTTCCAGTTCCAGTCAGATAAAGACCACCGACCGTGGAACCGTTGCCGGCCATCAGACAATTTGGTGGTGCTTGTTTGATTGCATTGTTATATCACAAAACCCTCTAAACAGTCGTCTTAGAGGGTTTTGTCTTGTTTTCCTATCGGACGGGTTAGACAATTAACTTTACTGGCTAATGAAGGTGATAGTCATTTTGTTTCCTACTCAGGCACCGAAAAAAACGATCACCTGTTTTTGTGAGGCAGTTTTGTCACTGAATTTGGGGCGGACATGTCCCATTTAAGGGCTTTGGAGGGGGTTTAGAGCGTGAATTGTCCGGATTTATGAAAGGCACGGAAGTTGCTCAAGTGATCTGTTGTCATAGTCACGATTCCTTTTTTCTCTTTCTGGGCGGACGCCATGATAAGCTCAAAACTTTTTCACGAACATCAAGTTGCCGCTGGGGACCATGTGCGCATCTGGCAAAGTGAAGATGGTAATGTTTTTGAGCACATACTTCCCACAGGGCACAGCATTACGATTCGGTGTAGAACGCTTGATGAAGCAAGGTATTTGATGGCACAACTTGTTCATGATGACTCGGGTGTGGATTTTCAATCCCCACAGTATGAGTCTTTAGATAGCGAAGGGGAACAGTGTCATGAAGGACTTTAATTTGCGGTTATTGTTCTGGGAGACAACGGTTGGATGCAACTTGCGGTGTGCGCATTGTCGTGCCTCTGCAGAACCTGGGCGTTCACCTGAAGAGATGAATACAAAGCAGGCATTAAAGTTTGTAGATGATATCGCTGACTTTGCCAAGCCGATTCTTGTATTGAGTGGTGGTGAACCGCTTTATCGACCAGACATATTGGATATTGCTGCGCACGCCCATTCGCGCGGATTGCACGTGGCGCTTGCGACCAATGGTACGCTTGTTGATCAAGCGATGGCGCGGGAAATTAAGAAAGCGGGTGTGTCGCGTGTGAGCATTAGTATTGATGGCGTCAATCATGCCATGCACGATTCATTTCGAGGGGTGCCAGGGGCCTATGAAGCGGCTTTGGATGGTGCTGGTTTTTTGCGGCGAGAAGGGGTCGATGTGCAGTTTAATACCACAGTTACTCAGCATAATATTGATGCGTTACCTCGTATTGTTGCGTTGGCTGAGCGAGAAAAAGTCGTTGCGCTGCATTTGTTTTTGCTGGTTCCGGTTGGGTGTGGTTTAGAAGTGGCAGAGACCGAACAGATCTCGTCGGAAGAATATGAAAACGTGCTGAACTGGTTCTATCAGAAATCGCGTGAAACCGATATGGAAATGCGTGCGACCTGTGCGCCTCATTATTATCGCATTATTCGGCAACGTGCTCGAGAAGAAGGACGCAAACTCACCCCAAAAACAGATGGTATGGCCGCTATGACCAAAGGATGTTTGGCTGGTACTGGGGTATGCTTTGTGTCTTATAAAGGGGATGTTTATCCGTGCGGTTATTTCCCCGTGTCTGCGGGCAACGTGCGCGAAGAATCTATTGCAGACATTTGGGCAGAAGCGCCTTTGTTTCAAGAGTTGCGCGATACAGATAATTTGGAAGGCAAATGTGGTGGGTGTGAATATCGCAATGTTTGTGGTGGTTGCCGAGCGCGTGCGTATGGGATGACGGGAAATTATTTGGGTGAAGAGCCTTTCTGTGTTCACGAACCCATGATGATACAGCGTTCATCTGAGGCTGTTGCTGTTTAGGAAAGGAGGAAGAGATGGTATCCTTTATAATTCGTAGTTTTTGGATAATGGGTTTGGCGGGAATTTTGGTGCTGCCACTTGTTTTGTTAATGAAATCGGGTGTGCTGCGTGTTATGTAATGGCATTGTTCGGGTGCGC
>JBLHJX010000424.1:0-3397 GCA_047619225.1 Candidatus Latescibacterota bacterium | reverse complement strand
TGGAAGGAGAGGATGTCGTGACACAGGTATTCTCCACTGTTTGACAGCGTTTGGTTATTGAATGCTTATGGTAAAATATAGGTAAAACGGGAGGGAAGTGAAAAGGGATTTCTGGGTGAACCTAAGGCCGATATTTGCCCAGAGAGTCAAGGAAGGAGGTTTGCACATGAAGATTGTTCTCGGCAACTTTGACAACGGTTTCTTGCATTTTGATGAGAGCTTGTTCAACTGATTCTGCTTTTTCGGGTGGGATGCCGATTTTGATATTCTGCTGGATTTTGATGGGGAGGCTGTCGCGTAGGGTTTGGAGATAGGTTTGTTCTTCTTGCAGTGAGGTTTGCGCTTTGACAACGCGTTGGTGTTGCACCTGGTGTTCGTTATTGCTTGTGCAGGCTGATAAAGTGATGATGAAGATGAGAAACAGATATTTGGGCACTGTGTGTCTCGCTTTGGTTTTAGGATGCATCTGTTGAATCAGGGTTCTCATCTGATTCTGTTTTGAGGTAGCGTCGAATGGTGCGTCGTGCTCGAAACGTTTTGGCCTGGCGTAACCAATGGCGCTTGGGATGTTGTGTGGGGGATGTGTCAATTTCGACGGAGTCTCCCCAATTGAGGCTGGAAAAGGGAAATGCGCGTACCCCATTGATGCGCCCACCTTTGCAGTGTAGCCCTAAGTCGGAGTGTACGGCAAAAGCAAAGTCGACAACCGTTGCTGATTCTGGTAAAACAATGGGGTCCCCTTTGGGTGTAAAGGTCACGATCTCGCGTGTAAAGAGGAGTTGTTTGAGCTCGTTAAGCAATTGTTTTGATGAGCCTGCCTGATCGTGCCAATCTGCAAGGTCGTGCAGCCATTTCATTCGGCGTTCTTCATGCTCTTCATCACCGCGCAGTGTTGCAACACCCAACTCACCCATGCGGTGCATTGAGGGGGTTTGGATGTGTACTTCGTAGCGTTTGCCTTTGTCGTGTATGTGGGTGTGGAGGGCTTGATATCCGTTGCGTTTGGGCAGGGCAATGAAGTCTTTGATGCGATCCATAACGGGAGGGTATTTGGCGTGCAACGTGCCCAAGGTTAAGTAACATATATCTTGTGATGAGACGATAACTTCAATGGCAAAACGATCCGTGATGTCTTTGGGCGCAAGGTTGTTTTTTTGCATTTTGCGATAGATACTCGACTGGCTTTTGGTAAAAAGACGCACGCTGGTTCGTATAGACTTTTGTGTGAGTGTGTCGTAAACGCAATCGCGAAATTCGCAAATATGTTGGGGGGGGTCATCCTTGAGATCGGTTTCTATGCGGTCAAAACTTTTGGGTTCGAGACAGCGCAAGCTGCGGTCTTCAAGCTCGCGTCTGATACGGCTCATGCCCAAAAAATGAGAAAGAGGTGCATAAACATCGATCGTTTCTTGAGCAATTCGGCGACGGCGTTTGCTTTCCTTGATGCCGTCGATGCTGCGCATGTTGTGTACGCGGTCGGCCAGTTTGAGAATGAGCACGCGTGGGTCTCGATGGGCGGCGGTGAAGAGATGTTGCAAGGTGGCGGTTCGGCGGGCTTCTCTGTTGTGTCTAACCCCCGAAGCCACTTTGGTTACGCCGCTGACCAAATCACAGATGGTTTTGTCAAACATGGGTTCGATGTCTTCAAGCGTGAGTGCCGAGTCTTCTACCGCGTCGTGCAAAAGGGCTGCTGTCATCATGGCGGTATCGCGGGCAAACCCCAATTCGGTGGCGAGAATGAGGGCCACACCAATGGGGTGGGTGATGAAAGGCTGCCCGGCATCGCGGTTTTGGCCTTCGTGGCTGGCATTGGCCAAGTGGTAGGCATGGCCGATGGTGGGATGATCGGCTTGGGGAATTTGAACCAGCAAGCGCAGCAAGGGTTCTTTTATGGCGGCTGGATTGTTCATACGACCCGTTCGGTTTTTTTAAACCATGTTTGAATGGTTTGAACCATGTCTTGTTGTGTTCGGAATGATTTGTGCGCAACCGGTAAGGCTTCTAAGAATGCCTTGCCATATTGTGTAGACGTGACGCGGCTGTCGAGCACAATAACGATACCTCGGTCTGTTTTGTTGCGAATGAGTCGGCCAAAACCTTGCCTAAATTTAAGAATGGCTTCGGGTACGGAATAGTGTAAAAAGGGGTTTTTGCCTTGTTTTTCAAGCTCTTCCATGTGGGCGGCCACCAGGGGTTCAGAAGGCACAGCAAAGGGCAAGCGCACAATACAGAGTATTTCGAGGGCATCACCGGGAATGTCTACACCTTCCCAAAAACTGTCTGTGCCCAATAAGACTGAGCCGCGATCTGTTTTAAACCGGTCTGTGATGCTGGCGCGTGTGCCATCAACGCCTTGGCCTAAGAGTGTGATGTTTTCGCTTTGTAGGTCGATCTTAATGGCATTGTAGGTGCGGTTGAGCATGCTGTATGAGGTAAACAAACCCAATGTGCCCCGGTTGACTTTGAGGGCGAGTTCTTTGATGATGCCATCAACGGCATCTTGGAACTCGGGTGATTTGGGAGAGGGCATAAATTGTGGGGCACAGACCATGGCTTGGTTTTCATAGTCAAATGGCGAACCGAGACAAATGCTTTGCACACGATCGTCGGGTAACATATCAAGGCCCATACGGCGTAAGAAATAAACAAGTTTGCCACGAATGCCCAACGTGGCCGATGTAAAAATAATGGTGTTCATGTTATCATAGAGTGCTTCGTGTAAAACTTCGGCCACATTGAGAGGTGCCGCAAAGAGGCGTGTGTCACTGCTGTTTTCACGGTGAGGCAGCTCAAGCCAGTAGACGGCGTTTTCATCTTCGGGATGGGTGAGGTAGTCGAGGTCATTGAGAATGTTTGAGCATTCTTGCATGCGGCCTTCAAGTTCACTGGCCAATTCGTCTTGGTTGGGAAAACTGTCGTCGGGTAAATCTTTGAGCCACTCAGAAAGGTTTTGCAAACAGCCGCCCAAATTGGCTGCGGTTTGCACCAAGGGCTGAAGCGATTCACCTAAGGCTTCAAAGGTGTCTTCGTTGGGTTTATAGCGTACTTTTTCGACATAGGCGTTGTATTTGCCATTTTGCTTTTGACGTTGGACATCGGTTAGGTCTTCAAAAAAGAGTTGGGCTTTGAGGTAGAAGTTTTCGGCGGCATCCATGCCCTGGGCGATGCCACTTTCAAAGGCTGTTAGTTTGGTGCCGTCAACGTTAGAAACGGCCATCCAGTGGCGCAGTGCAGGCAAGGTGCCGGTGCTGTTAAAACCAGGGCTTCTTAATTGGTCGGTGAGGTTTTTGATGCGCCAGATGTTGAGCTCTTTGCCCAAGTATTGGGCAGCTACTTTTTCGATGTTGTGCGCTTCGTCTACAATGAGGTCTTCGTATTCACCCAAGACCGCATTTTC
>JBLHJX010000423.1:0-3412 GCA_047619225.1 Candidatus Latescibacterota bacterium | reverse complement strand
ACTTCCGTCGAAAAACAATCCATCCCCGTCAACATCGATGCATACGCAGGTGTGGTTGGCACATGCGGGCTAAACGTGTTTTCAAACAACACACCTTGAGACGCAAACTTATCGATATTGGGTGTCGTCAACCGATCATAACCATAACAACTCATATGGTCAGACCACAAACTGTCTATACCAAACAAAATCAAATTCTTCTTCCGCTTTGCCATGCTTCCTCCAAGAATCAAGCAGAGCGCGAAACACGTGGCGCTGAGCGTTTAAATTCTTATCGCCCAGCACGCTGCGCTCTGCACTTTGCGCTTTTAGTTGTGCCTTAAAACCCACCCGTAAGTGCACGAAATCCTTCGCCATACTGTTTCAGCGTACCCTCAGCATCATGGTCACTACCCGGTTTGTGAATCACCTCAACCGAAAAGTAACCCTCAAAACCCGCATCATTCAACAACCGCAGGGGTGTGGCATGATCGATCACACCCTCACCCAAACCAACGGTTGTGATCCCGCCATTTTCTTCATCAAAACGGCCATCGTGGGCGTGCAAATGTTTGGCCAATTTGCCAATCGTCTGCATCGTCTCTTCGGTCTTTTCCATAAAACGTTGTGTATGCATCATATCCCAAAGCACACCCAAATTAGGATGATTTACTTTCTCCACAACGGCCCGAACCTGTGCCGACACACACCATTCATCATGTGTTTCCATCAGCACCGTCACACCGCGCTCAGCCGCATGATCCATCACGCGTTTATACGCTTCAGCCGTGCGATGAACCATCCAATAGACCTGACCTTTACCCCGTGCACCCCCAAATGTGCGAATCACACCCGCGCCCAAATCGGCAGCCAAATCAATCGCGGCATGGGTTTCATCAATATACCCATTTAGTGCATCTGCGTCTTCAGCCGCAAACCGTGCCCCGGTTGCCACACAACAAATCTTTAAACCCGCATCTTCAAACTTTGAACGAACAGCATCTCGGTCACCAGACGCCATATCCAATTCAATACCCGCAGCATGTCCCCATCCCACACGCGGCTCCAACCCTTCAAACCCGTGCCGTTTCATCCCCTCAACAATCTCATCCACGCCCCAATCGGGGCATACACTTGTCATTGTTGCCAAACGAATCATCAACCACTCCTTTCAAATACCAAAAATTGCACGCCAAATATCGCTCGTAACCTAATGTGATACGCCCTTCACCGCAAGCAGAAAACAGGCCAGAACACATGATTTTTCTGCCTTTTGGTTTGACTGTCTCTCCGTCCTGAAGTATTTTCCTATGATTATGCTTTTTAACCCTCGTCCTTAATCTTGGATGTACTCTATGATTCCCGATATCCTCCCCCTCAAACCTTATTTTAAAGAAACCATTTGGGGCGGCCGCACCCTTGCCAAACACTACAACAAACCCCTCCCAGAAGAACAAAACATCGGCGAATCGTGGGAAGTCTCCGCCTACGCAAATATGGAAAGTGTTGTCGCCAGTGGCCCACTTGCAGACCAAACCCTTGCCCAATTGACCCAAACACACAAAGCCGATCTCCTCGGGCAATCCGTTATAGATCGGTATGGCACCGAGTTCCCACTCCTCATCAAGCTGCTCGACGCACGCGAAGACCTCTCCATCCAAGTCCACCCCGACGACACCTATGCCCGTGCAGAAAACCTCGGCACCTATGGCAAAATGGAAGCCTGGTATGTCCTCCAATCAGACAATGGACGTGTTGCTTATGGCCTCCAAGACAATATCAATAAAGAAACATTCGCATCAGCCATCCGCGAAAACCGCGTCAATGATGCCATCCGCTTCTTCAATGTCAAAGCAGGCGACGTCGTCTATGTCCCCCCCGGCACCGTACATGCCCTCTGCCAAAATGTGCTCATTTACGAAGTGCAACAATCCAGCGACCTCACCTTTCGCATCTACGACTACAACCGCCCCGGCGCAGATGGACACCCCCGCGAACTGCACATCAACCGCTCCCTCGACGTCATCACATTTGACACACCCACACCAGAGCCCAAACACTGGACCGACTTTCCAAACGCCACCCAAGAATACGCACAACTCGTAAAATCAGAACACTTCACCCTCGAACGCTTTGCCCCCACATCACAAACCACACACACCTACCCCTCATTTGCAACCCTCACCCTCATCAATGGCAATGCAACCCTTCAAGGATCAACCGAAACCCTCACCACACAAAAAGGCGACACCGTCTTCATCCCAGCCAATCGCACCCTAACTGTGTCGCCACATGATACCGCCGAATACTTAATCTCCTCCGTCCCCTAAAGGAAACCCCAAATGTCTATTCATACCACACCCTCCCCAGCAACCGCATTTGAAGCCCAAGGTTATTATTTCACAGACCCCATCATTCCACCAGACCTCGTTAACACAACCATTGACCATATGGACGCCGTCATTGCAGGGGAATACGAAACCGGCATAGCGCCCCACAGCCGCCGATGGAACCCCGGTGACCCACCCGAACAATTATGCAAAATTGACCAACCACACCTCGCCGACCACACCATCTATGAAACCATCAGCCACCCAGCCATTGGCCAGTGGGCCGCAGAAATCCTAAATGCCAACTTCGTCCAAGTCTGGGCCGTACAACTCTTAAACAAACCCCCCGGTGGCAGCACACAAGGCAACATCGGCTGGCACCAAGACATGCAACACTGGAAAACCTGGTGGAAAGGCGAAGTCTTCACCGCCTGGTTGGCACTCACCGACATCCTACCCGACAGCGGCCCCATGCGTTTTGCCCAAGGCTCCCACAAATGGGGCCTAAACGAAAACCCCAGCTTCTTCTTCTCCGAACACGACCACACCACCCAACAAAACGCCATCCCAAAACCCGATGATGCCACCTGGCAAGAAACCCCCGCCCTCCTCTCTACTGGCAGCGTCAGCTACCACCACCCTCTCACCTATCACGGCAGCGGTCCCAATCATTCACATACCCCCCGCCGCAGCTTCGCCATCCACCTCCGCACCGAAAAATCCACCCCCCTCGATGGCAACAACTACTACACCGAACACTTAGACGACGAAGCCTTCTGCCCTGTTATTTATAGACAAGAATGAACATAAAAAAAAGCCTCGAAGCACTTGCTTCGAGGCTTTTTTCACCTTTTACCCTTGATTCTCTCCTACCTCTATATCGCATCCCGCGTTTCAACATTATCCACCAGCCGCAAAATACCCCCAGGATTTGCATTCTGCAATTCGGGTGGCAGTGAATTTTGTGGAAACCCTTGATAACACACCAACCGCGTAAACCGCAAAATCGCCGCCGTGCCCACCGATGTAGAACGACCATCCGATGTCGCAGGATAAGGCCCCCCGTGATGCATCGAAGAACAAACCTCCACACCCGTTGGAAA
>JBLHJX010000422.1:0-3436 GCA_047619225.1 Candidatus Latescibacterota bacterium | reverse complement strand
CTATCCGATTTAGAAAAAACAGAACTCATCAAATTTGGAAGCCTCGCCAACCACATCACCTACTTCAAATTGGATGAGGGTGCCAACGTCAACAAGGTCGAAAAACGCTTCAACCCATACCGAGAAGAACACCGCATCCGTACAGACATCGTCGTTCGCCGCCAACAACGCCTCAATCGTACACTCGGTAATCTGTACAATTTTCTCAGCTTGGTTGCATTCTCGGCACTCTTGCTCGGATGCATTGGCGTGGCCAGTGCCATCCACGTTTATATGCGCCAAAAACAAACCACAGTTGCCATCTTGCGTTGCCTGGGTGCCCAATCGGGCCAGGTGCTCACCATCTATGCCGTGCAAACAGCTGCCCTTGGGTTCATCGGTGCCTTTCTCGGCGCAGGCCTCGGGCTGGCCATTCAACACATTTTGCCACAAGTTTTGGCCAACTTTCTACCCGTTGAACTCAACGTACAAATTTCCTGGCCCGCCATCCTCCAAGGCATGAGCATTGGCATAGGCCTTTCATTGCTTTTTGCCCTGCTGCCACTTTTGCCCGTGCGTCACACCTCACCCCTTCGCACCCTCCGTGCATCTTTTGAAGAAGTGCGCAACCGCATCGATCGCTTACAAGCCGCCACGTTCATCCTCATCATTCTCTTTATCGCAATCTTGAGCATCTTGCAAACCAACAGCATCGGTCTGGGTCTGGGCATCACCGCCGGGTTCTTTGTCGCATTCGGCCTTCTTATCGGCGCTGCCAACCTCATCATGAAAACCGTCAAACGCTTCTTTCCCACATCGTGGCAATATGTTTGGCGCCAAGGCCTGGCCAATCTTTATCGCCCCAATAATCAGACATCCATCCTCATGCTCGCACTCGGTTTGGGCACATTTCTCATTGCCACCCTCTACATTGTACAATATGCCCTCATCAACCACGTCGCTATCGCTGGGGGCGATAACCGCCCCAATCTCGTTCTAATCGACGTACAAACCGACCAACAACAAGGCGTAGCCGACATCATCCAAGCACAAAACCTCCCAATCATTCACCAAGCAC
Organism: Candidatus Latescibacterota bacterium; assembly: GCA_047619225.1. Taxonomy (GTDB): domain Bacteria; phylum Latescibacterota; class UBA2968; order UBA2968; family UBA2968; genus JABIFK01. The sequence continues at coordinate 2,379 of JBLHJX010000422.1, read as the reverse complement.
CCGTTGTCACAATGCGCTTGTCTCATGTCAAAGGCTATCCCGTCGACGTGTACCGCAAACAATTCAAAATCTCGCGCTGGTCCCTCTTTCGCGAATATCGCTCTACCTATCGCAATCACATCTACGACTCAGAAACAATCATCTCGGGCACCTGGCACAACGATACGTGGGACGGCAATGAACCTGTCCCCATTTCACTTGAAGAAGGCATTGCCAAAAACCTCAAAGCCACATTGGGTGACACCCTAACCTTCAACGTACAAGGCGTCCCCATTGTCGCCACAATCCAAAGCCTGCGAGAAGTCGATTGGCAACGCATTCAACCCAACTTCTTTGTGGTCTTTCCCACAGGTGTACTCGAACCCGCACCCCAATTTCACGTTTTCACCACCCGAGTCACATCCACTGAGCAATCGGCCAAACTCCAACGCGAACTCGTCAAAACCTACCCCAATGTCTCGGCGGCTGACCTCGGCCTCATTTTACAAACCGTTGACGACGTACTCTCACAAGTCAGTTTCGTCGTTCGTTTTATGGCCCTCTTCTGCGTCTTCACCGGTCTCATCGTCCTCGCTTCTGCCGTCACCACAAGCCGATATCAACGTGTTCAAGAAGCCGTACTCTTACGCACCCTCGGTGCATCCAAACGCCAAATCCGCCGCATCCTTTTCCTCGAATACCTCTTCCTCGGTGCCCTCGCCGCCTTCACGGGCCTCCTGCTCTCCATCGGCGGTGCCTGGGCCCTATCCTTCTTCGTTTTCAACATTGGCTTTGCCCTTCCCTATGCGGCCATCATCGGTGTCTTCGTCCTCGTCACGCTCCTCACCGTCTGTGTTGGCATGCTCAACAGCCGGGGCATTGCCGACCGTCCGCCCCTTGAAATTCTCCGAGCAGAAGGCTAATAAGCCAAAATATAAACCCCGCCACTCATCACCCACATTGACTTTCCGTGTACAGTTCGTATTTTACTCTGGATTTTAAAAATCTTGCCAATTCCATTTGGCAGGTATTATTTAAATACTCTCAGGAGGTTGCGATGGCCACATCTGTACGCATCAGTGTAATTGGAGCAGGAAGTGCGACGTTTTCGCTTGGGCTGGTCAAAGACCTGTGCCTCACCGAAAACCTCAAAGGCAGCGAAGTATCCTTTATGGATATTGATGCCGAACGTTTAGACGCCGTCACCAAAATGGCGACCCGATACACAGAAGAAGTGGGAACCGATCTGCGCTTTGAGCAAACCACCAGCCAAGCAGACTCGCTAAAAGATGCAGATTTTGTCATCAATACCGCAGCCGTACAAAGCCACTACCACCAGCGAGATATGCGCGACGTGGCTGCCAAACATGGCTACTATTATCGGGGTGTCGGTTTGGGTAGTTTTTATCAATTCCAGCTGATGCTCAATGTGGCACACGATATGGAAAAAATTTGCCCCAACGCGTGGTTGATCCAATCGGGCAATCCTGTCTTTGACGGATGCACCTTAATGACTCGAGAAACCAACACAAAAATTATTGGCTTGTGCCACGGGCACTACGGTTATCTACACATTGCCAACGCGTTGGGCTTAGACCCTGCTCGCGTCGACTTTCAAGGCCCTGGTGTAAACCACTGCATTTGGATGACCCATTTCCTCTATGACGGAGAAGACGCCTACCCACTCTTAGAAGATTGGATCAAAAACAAAGGCGAAGAATATTGGAAAACACACGTGGCCACAGGCACACACGACATCCAACTCTCACGCGGTGCAATCCACCAATATCGCATGTACGGCCTCATGCCCATTGGCGACTCACCACGCAGCGGCGGCTGGTGGTATCACAACGACATCGAAACCAAAAAATGGTGGTTCGGCGAACCGTGGGGCGGCCCAGACACCCATTTGGCCAGACCCATACATGTACAGAAATTAGAAGAACGAATGGCCCAAATCCAAGGGGCAATCGACAACCCAAACACCAGCATGACCGACGTGTTTGGAAAAGAAAAAACACGCGAACAACAAGTGCCCATTATCGATGCCCTCACAAACAACGCCGAAGGCCATTTTCAAGTCAACGTACCCAACAACGGTGCCTTAGAAGGCGTGGCAAATGACGTGGTCGTAGAAGTCCCCGCGCTCATTAACAAAAAAGGAGTGCAACCCCTTCACGTAGGCGCACTCCCCAAAAAGATCATGCTCGAACAACTCTGGCCCACCATTTTAAAAATGGAACACGGCATTGAAGCATTCAAATCGGGCGACAAAAGCATGCTGCTTCACAGCGCCTTAGACAACCATCAAACGCGATCTTACAAACAAGCAGCAATGGCATTGGAAGATGTGATGTCCCAACCCGGCAACAAAGAATTGGCCGCACATTATTCATATCC
>JBLHJX010000421.1:0-3452 GCA_047619225.1 Candidatus Latescibacterota bacterium | reverse complement strand
TGTCTGTGGGTGGTAACTTGCGCTATGTAAAAGAAGATCTCGATCTTCAAAGCTATTCCTCCATTGACATAGACTTTGGTACTTTGTTTTATACCGGTTACAAGTCGACCCGTTTGGGTATGGCCCTACGCAACTTAGGTGGGGACAAAGACGTGATTGGGCAAAAAGCACGTTTCCCAATGGTCTTCAACTTGTCTGGTGCTGCCGAAATTTATGGCAACTTGGGTGATCCTATGTCTGTGACCTTGGCTGTTGAACAGATGTTCTTTACAGACTCTATCAACCGTTATCACTTCGGTGGTGAAGCTTGGATCCAGAACATGTTGGCTTTGCGTGCAGGTTACAAGACGGGATATGATTCTGAGTCTTGGAGCTTGGGTGCTGGCTTGAAGCAGAAGATGGGTCAACAAGGTGTGAGCGTGGACTTCTCATATTCGAAGGCTGAAGCCCTCGATGAGTATCCTATTCGTCTCTCCCTTGGTTTGACTTTCTAAGAACCTCTTTCTTAGATCCCCTTCCCGTTATTGGGAAGGGGATAAGAAGGAATCTGGATATATAAAAAAAGCGGCGTTGGAGTTCTTCCAACGCCGCTTTTTCTTGTTTAAACCCAACGCAATGTGAAAGATCATCGCACAAATGCGGTTTTCTTTTTATATTCAGCCGTTCACAAAAATGATTGCTTTGGAGGTTTTCATGCGTTGGGTGATGATTGGTCTGTTGGGCTTGGTTTTGGGTGCACCCGTTTGGGCACAAAGAGATACGGTTACGATTGTACATAGCAATGATGCATTTGGACAACTGAGGGTCTCGAAAAGAGGGGAGGGGATGATTGGAGGGGTTGCGCATCGTATGTCAATGATCGAAGCCATAGAAGGCCATACGTTGATTTTGGATGCCGGAAATGCCCTGGGCCCTGCTTCCCTGTCGGCTTGGGATCAGGGCAAGGTGATGATAGAGGCTATGCGCCATACAGGTTATGGGGCTTTGGTGCCTGGAAACCATGAGTTTGATTATGGACTTGATGTATTGGTGCAGCGGCAAAAAGAAGCTGGATTTCCGTTTCTGGCGAGTAATATCAGAGCCAAACAAGGAATAACCTTGCCCATAGAGGGGTATCGCACGTTTTATTTTGGTGATGTACACATTGGTGTGGTGGGTGTGGTTTCAAAGGGTTTGGGACGTAAAATTGACCCAAAATTGGCTGCGAAGTTGATCTTTGATGACCCTAAGAAAGCCTTGGCTGAGGCTGTGAAGACACTCAAAGAGGTTGGGGTACATTTTGTTGTGGTTTTGGCACATATGCCAGAGCAAGAGGTTTTGGGATTGGTACAAGATGTGGAAGGGGTTGATTTGGTGGTTGCTGGTGGATATGGAAATGTAGGACGCGGGGGCAGGTTACCCACTTTAACACGGTTGGCATCGGGTATTGAAGTTGTAACGACACCTGCTGGTGGTGCAAATTTTGGGCGGGTGCGCATCATTTTTGAAAAGAAGGATGGAGAAATTCATAGCCTCCATGTTGACGCAGAGACTGTGTTGGTGGATGATTCAACCCAACCCAATATTCAGATTGCGTCCATGGTCAGCCGTCTATCGGAAGCATATGAAAAGGAAACAGGGGATGTGTTGGGAGGGATTGAGGGCAAGACTTTGGAAGCGCAAATTGGGGCGGTTGCAAATTTGATGCGATGGCATACTAAAATGGAAGTGGGTGTCATTCACCGGGGGGCATTTCGCGAAAAGTTGGAGGCGGATTCGCTTTATGTGCGCGATGTGGAACGGTTTGTTCGGTTTGATTATGGGCTGGTGAAAGTGCAACTGTCGGGTGCCCAATTAAAATCGGTGATTAAGCGCAGTCAGCGGGCGGGCAAAGGCGAGAGTGGGCTTATTTTTGCGGGATTAGATGTCAAAAAGCAAACGGTGAACGGTCGTGATATTCAAAACAAAGAACCTTATCAGGTGATCACACTGGTGGCATTGGCAGAGGGGGTGGGGGGGTATAAAGAGTTTAAAGAGGGTGAAGCGTTGCAACGCACGGGTATTTCGTTGCGGTCGTTGCTAACGAATGGCTTAAAGGCCTGGGGCGCATTGGGCTCAGAGACGTTTTCGATGTTAGATCGGCGGCGTGTGTGGCGGTCTGGATGGTCTGTTGAAGGTGCGTTTCGTCGTAATTATGTTGATGGCACAGCAGAATCTTATCAGGCCAATAAAGAGCGGGTGTCTTTTTTAAGAGGTGAAACGAGCGTGGCTTGGAATATGAGTACGCGATACTATACCAGCTATGAGTCAGGCCCTCATGCTGTGTTGTTTGAAAATCAGAATGATTTTGGGCAAGTGGGCACTTCATTTGGCAATTTGGAAACGTCGTCAGATCGATTTGACGCCGAAGTGACGTATCGCCGCCGCATTCACCGATGGCAGTTGCACCCTTTTGTGAGCAGTGGGGTGAATACGGCTTTTACATTGGGAAATGGCACACGCCCTTTTCAAATGCGATCGAGTGTGGGTTTTCAAAGACGGGCGGGGCGCATAGTGATTCAATTTGCTGGGAGAGGCCAGCGAGATTTTGCAGAAAGTCAGAATGATTTTGGTGCAGAGGTCACAGCCACCTATCAGCGTCGTTTGCAGCAAGGCGGGCGACTGCGGTCTCAGGTCAAAAGTTTCTTTGGTTTGACGGATCGAAAAGTCATTTCGATTGAAAATTACAATACCCTGAGCTTCCCTGTGGCTGGGTCCCTGAGTTTAACGGTGCGACAGAACAATTTCATTTATCGTGTGGACAAGATTCGAGGCGTTCCGGTTGGTGGGGTTGCTTTTCGAACAGATTTGACGGTGGGTTTGGCCTATGGGTTAGATTGGAAATGGTTTTAATCACGAAGGGCACGAATCACTTATGCAAAAAGCCTCGCGGTCTCGCGGGGCTTTTTTTTGCTTATCGTGACGTGATGGTAGGCGCATTTTTCAGGAGCGAATGAGGGTTCTAAATTGAGCGTGCAAAAAAAGAGGGTTATTTTTGTCGCCAGATTTCCCACACAAGATGAGACAGTTCGGGCACGATGAGTTTTTCCATGGCCAATTTTACAGCACCCGACGACCCTGGCATGCAGAATATCATGGTGTCTTTGTAAACACCCGCAACGGCACGTGAGAGCATGGCACCTGAACCAATGTCTTCCCAGCTTAAAAAACGGAAGATTTCACCAAATCCGTCGAGTCGTTTTTCAAGCAAAGAGGTGACTGCTTCATATGTGGTGTCACGAGCTGCAATACCCGTGCCGCCATTGGTCAGAATGACCTGACATTTGGCTTCATTGGCAATTTGGGCGATCTGTTCGCGAATTTGGGGTGCCTCATCTTTGACCACTTGGTAAAACCCAATTTCGTGCCCGGCATCTTGGAGCAGTTCGCGAATTATTTTTCCACTTTTGTCATCGGCTTCGGTACGGGTGTCG
>JBLHJX010000420.1:0-3456 GCA_047619225.1 Candidatus Latescibacterota bacterium | reverse complement strand
CAAAGATCTCGATATCCGTACCGACTTAGGATCCTACGATGTCATCCAAAATGGTGAAGTGACCGAACAACGGCACGACATCGTAGATCTGTTCGACGATCAAACCGTCACCTTTCTCATAGGCTCCAGCGTTTCTTTCGACGGCTTGCTCATCGAAAAAGGCTATCAACCTGCCTTTGGCCCCACCATTCAAATGACAAATATCGATTGTAATCCCGTTGGTGTATTCAAAGGTAAAATGGCAGTTACCATTCGCGCATTCGATCCATCCATCACCGATGCCGTCTGGAAATATACCAGCCACTTCCCCAAGTGCCACGGCGCACCCGTAGGCAAAAACAACGCACAAGAACTCGGCATCCCAGAATTAAATGTCAACTGGATGGGAAACGCTTTTGATATACCAGAAGGCACAGACCGACTCTATTGGGCCTGTGGCATCACCCCCAGCATGGTCGCCCAACAAGCCAAACTCCCGTTCATGATTTCCTATACAGCCGGCCACGCCATGATGACAGATATCTCCACCGAAAGCTTGTATGCGTAATCGTCAAACCATCCACAAATAAACGGCCACAAGAGAGATCTTGTGGCCGTTTATTTTATCCAAAAATTTCGAAAATTATTCCGGGCCTATAAGCACCTATTCTCCCACATAATTATACGGCGTATTGCGCGTCAAATAATCAATCTCCCCATCCACAAACGTCGCATTATGGTTCAACGCGCACTCAGGAAAAACCGATTCACACCCTGTTTGATATTTGGGCATCCACCGCTTCCGAAACCACACCTTATTGTGTATCATCGCAATCATAAACCGCAGCTTATCCGACACATTGGGCATCCCTCGATGCCAAAGCCGCAAATCGCGAATCAACATACTCCCCTTTTTCGTATTGCCCCGCACTGGGGGCGCAATTTCTCGCTGTGCCGCCAGCACATCATCGGACACCTTCAAATCTTGCCCCTGCACCATTTTTATATCCAAATGCGAACCCGGCCACAGTTCAATACTTCCATTTTCTTCCATCGCATCAGCTAATGCCACATTCACTGCCATACGTGCAGGCGGTGGCGCAACCTCCAAATTGTCCCAAAGTTGGCCAAAGTCGGTATGGGCAGGCTGTAACTTGCTGCCTGGTAAATTGGTATTGCCACTGTAATAATCATTGAAGATCCCATCGCCCAACATCGCATGAGTCACCTGAATCGCCCACGGGTTGGCAATTACATCGCGAAACATATACGGTGCAAATGGTGGCGGATCTTGTTGCACATTGCCCCAAACAAAATTATGTGGCACAACCGGCAACGCCAAAACCTTCTCCAAATCTTCCGTCATTTTTTCATGCAGCGCATCCAAATGATCGTGATCCACCACATCATTGAGCACCACAAATCCATCTGTCTCAAGTGCCTCACACGCTTGCTTCAAATGCACATCAGATAAGACTTCACTTTTCTTTTCTTCAGGTGTCACATCAATTTCCAGCATCACAACTCCTTAATCAAGTACGGGTTCAAATCTTCTTCTGCTTCTTCCTTCAAAACGTCCACGATCACACGGACGCCAGCTTCCTCCAAAACCGCAACCCCTTGCCCCTGATTCTTTGGGTGCGGATCAATCAACGCCACATACACCTGCCCAATCTTCCGTTCCACCAATGTCTTCGCACACGACGGTGTTCGCCCTTGAAACGAACATGGCTCCAGCGTCACAAAAGCCGCCACATCGCTTAAGTCACCTTCAACCTGTGACAAAGCCATCGCCTCGGCATGATGTTCCCCAGGTGGCTGAGTATACCCTCGCGCAATGATTTCATCACCCAGCACCAACACGCATCCTACAGGCGGATTTGGGCGACACTCAGGTAAAGCTTTACGCCCTTCAACCAATGCCTCACGCATAAAGTATTCGATTCGTTCAACAGAATAAACCATCAAACCTCACCAAGACAACCCACGTAAATCAATCTCACCATTCGCCTACTGCTTATCGTCCAAAGACAAAACCATCGTCAACTTGAGATAAAGATCATCATCTAAAATTGAATATCTGCGTCATCCAAGCCTCTCTACTTCAACCCCAACTGTGCGCGATACGTCGAATCAGCCGCATCATGTTTACTCCAATAGTCTAACATAATTGAATGGGTTTTCTTCCCTGTGGTGGTCAACCACTTTCCACGTTGTTGATGCGACTCTTCCCAAGACAAAATGGCGTGTGGATACGCCTTCTCAAACGTAATGGATAACGTACGTGGAATGGTTGAGTACGTCACTCGATATGTTTGTGTTGTTTCTTCGGTCACCATCTCCGTCGTTGCCGTTTGCTCGTCGGGAAACACGTGTGCCAACCGTTGAAATTGCAAACCCGGAATCAACTGTACTTCACCAATGGGCAATTGCTCAGGTGCCAGTCGAATACGCGTCCAAATCTCGTCTTCCAGTATGCCATCCACCACCACGTTGGGATCCCCTTCGCTTTGAAAATAAGACCGCAAAATACCGTGATAGTGGTTGTTGCGATAATTCAATTGCGTATAGGTATGCCCGCACCACTCTTGAACGGAAGTCGTCGCCTTCAATGTTCGCTGATTGGATTCAACGGGTGTAAAGGTGGATGTCATCATTGAATAAGGATAAATACCCGTCGTAAAATTGCGTGTGAAATTCAACTTAAGCACCGACGTAATCTCTCCATCACCCCGTTCGTGCTTGACCTGCTCTTTGTTCAAAAAGTCTTCCGTTACAAAAATCAACACGGCGTCTCCATCATGTACATCGCGATACCGCGCTTGCTTGAGCTCATAGCGCGTAATCTCGGCCAAACCCGCGTACCATTGTTTTTTAAACGCCTCATCCCATGGTTTCACCTCTGCTTGAACGGGAAAGCCAAATGCCATCACGCACAATACGGCCAAAATCTGATACTTCATTTCAATACTCCTCTCCGGCTGTTCTTTAATGGATCCTCTTTTGACGTTATGCGGTCAAAACGATTCGATATTGCATCAAATCCGTCGTCCAATCTTTTGCCCCACCAGAAAACAACCGGGGCAAATACAACAACAAATCGCCATTTTTATCTTCACGTGTATAAAAGTTCGACATCGTCACCTGATCGCTCTCATCCGCTTGGCGATCATCTATAAGGGTCACAGTCTCTTCCATTAAACAACCCGAATCCAAACTTACCTCGCCAATCACGATTGGATAACGCGGGCGATTCCCACGTGGGTTTTCGGACGTTATGTTGCCCATCCAATACAATTTTCCGTTGCTGTGTGGAATCAATTGCGAACACGCACTGGGCGAAAAAAACACGTGCCCATTCTCATAGGTCCACGGCTCGGCTTTTGTCCACGACTGCCCACCGTCCACAGACCGGGAAACCCACTTATGCGCAGGCCACTCAGGCCTTACATCATTGCTGCCGCGCATCACCATCAA
>JBLHJX010000419.1:0-3456 GCA_047619225.1 Candidatus Latescibacterota bacterium | reverse complement strand
TGCCCCGGCAAACCAATCGTCACCCCCAACCGATTCATCATCCCAATCTTAAACGTTGCCAACAAACCAAACAACCAAAAACTCAGAAGAATATCCAAATTGCAAAAATACGTAAACGCAATCAAAGACGGTAAAATCCGAAACGCATAAGGCGGAAATTGCCTCGCAAACGTCACCTGCTTTGCCGAATAACCAGCAAAAAACATAATGCGTGGCATACCGGGGTTAAAATACCCAATAATATTCCACCCAATCACAATGCCCGGAATCGCCACCCCAAACCAAAACAACGGATTGCGAAACAAAGCAGGCACCCGCCGCCCCGGTTCATTAAAGCCATCCGTTAAATCCATGGGGATCATCGCCAGCGGAAACGTCAACTTCTCGTGCTCAATCCACTGCCGCCGAAAAATCACCGTCGTACAAATGCCCAATCCCACGATGGCCAGTGACACACTGCCCCACCAAAACATCGGAACCACCCACCCCGACCACGGCAAGGACGTATGCGGCGGAAGACCATTGTAAAACCACGGCACCACAGCCGGATCAGGAAAGAGCCAACTGGGCAACACATTAAAAAATGATGTCCGCCACCCATTCTCTGGCGAAGCATAATACTCCGGCGCCGTCATAATGCCCGACCAATACCCCGTCCACCCAATAGCAGGCACATTGCCCACCATCCAACTCATACCCAAAATCACCAACAACTCGGTACCACTCAACGCCACCTGTGGTCGCCAAGCCCGAATCAGCGTGTTCAAAAACAACCAAAACACAAACGGAATAAACGCCGACATCGGCAAATTGGACATCACCAATGCCGCCGAATGCATCACAAATTCGGTATAATTGGTCCACACACACAAGCTCGCAGCTGTCGCTGCACCCAACACGACCGAGCGCAACGTGATCCCTCGGCGTGGAACGATCGCTTCTTCGACAAAGGACTCATCATCTATTTTGGGTAATGCCATCAATTTCTCAGTTTATTTTAATAAAAAAAGACACCTACAAACCTCGCACTCAAAATAGGCTATTGCCCTTGCTCGGTCAACCATTCATCCACTATAACAAACAAAGACATCTGTTTTGTTTGCTTGACCACACGCAGCGAATCCACTATTGTTTTAGTATTCCAAACACTCATTATTGAGGCTCACTGTGTTAACACTTGATATTCCTGACGTCACAGAAAATCTTTTAGACCAAATGGTACAGAAGATCGTCGATGCATTTGCCCCTCAAAAAGTCATCCTATTCGGATCGCATGCTTGGGGAACACCTCACAAAGACAGCGACGTGGACCTTTTGATCATCATGAAAAGTGATTCACGTCCAGCGCGTCGAAGTGCAGAGATTAGCCTTGCGTGTCGCCCCCGCAATCTACCTGTCGATTTTCTGGTCAAAACGCCCACAGAGATCGCCCATCGCTTAAAAATAGGTGATCCGTTCCTCAAACGCATCTTAGAGCAAGGGCGTGTCCTCTATGCCAAATGAGTTGGTGCAACAATGGATTAAAAAAGCGGAAGGAGATTGGACGGGTATTGAACGCCTCAGAACGGGCAGTCTTGCAGAAGTAGCCGATCTGATTGCTTTTCTTGCACAACAATGTGCAGAAAAATACTTGAAAGCACTCATTCAAAACGAAGAAACAGAACCTCCATACCTCCATCATCTCTCCACACTTCTCGACCTCCTGCTTCCTGTGCATCCTGACTTAGAACGCCTCCGACAACCTTGCGAACAACTCACACCATATGCCGTTGGATTCAGATATCCGGGTGAAGAAGCGACAGCCGAAGAAGCACAAGATGCGATTCATTTGGCGCAACAAATTCGGGATGTGGCACGTATTAAATTGGGCATCTAAACATTACTGCTAAAAAAACGGGCAATCTGTACTAAGATTGTCCGTTTCTTTTTATATCTGGTATCTCAACTGCCCCGCACAATTGAATCTACTTTATTTCCCAATCACCCAACAAGCAGTTTCTAAAATTTCTTCCAGACGAGTTTGACTAATCTTACCTATTTTTTCCGTCAATCGAGATTTGTCCACAACCATCATATGTGTGCATCTTACAACACTGGCGCGTGGTACATTGGATTCATTTTTTTGAAGTAATACATTGCCAGGCAAATCGCTATGTCGCATTTGGCTTGTGAGTGGTATAACCACAACCGTATTGAATCGACTCTGATTGATCGCATCACGTTGAATGACAACAACGGGCCGGCGGAATGCAGGTTCTGAACCCTCGGAGGGTGGTAATTGCGCCCAAAAAACATCTCCTTGGCGAATTACCATTTCTCATCCCCATCTTGATCAGGCACAAGCCGATGCATCTCTTCTGCCAATACCCGATTTTCTTCTAAATCTTCAGATGGCTGATACACCTCATCATAGCGCTTGGTCACTTCTTCATCTTCTAAGCTTCGAAGCTGTGTTTCAACCTGATCTAAAATAAACTGGCTCCGTGATTGCTGAAGTTTCTCTGCCCAATTATCAACCCGTTCAAGCGTATCTGGGGAAATTGTAATTGCTATTTTCAGTTTCGCCACGAAAACACCCTCCATTAAGACACCAAAACAGTATGACAGAAAGTATTCCAATTAGAGAATACTAAAAAATTATACAAATTTTGCATTAAACGCAATTGCAAAATTCTTTGATCTCTCAATTCGCTTTTTCAAACCCCATGCAATCCCCCTTGATTCTCAAAATTGTGCGCCGTATATTGGCAGCGCAAACACCGGGATGTGGACGTGAAGAAGCCGAGTCATTCATAAACGAAATAAAAACAATATATTGAGGTAAAAAATGACCTCCAAAACGGATACCTTTCACGCGCTCATCGTTTCTGGCGACCAACGCGTTGAAACCCTTTTAAAACAAAAAGATACAGTCGTTCAACCTGCGTCTTCTTGCCGTTTCGATGGCTTTGTGAACGACACCTTCACCGAATATGCCAACCCGTCCATATACCGCCCCGCCTCTGTCTGTCGCGCCCAATTGACCAGCACCATCACCGACACGATTCGCGATGCGGGCAATTATCACCTCGGCTTTACGATGTACACAACAGCCGGGCAAAACGAAGCCATTGACGTCTACATTGGCCACCGCCTAGTCGCCAAAGCCCAAAACCCCGACCCCGACAACCGCGTGCACCTTTTTGTGGTGCCCGATAAATTCCCATTTCAAGGTGGCGAACCCATTCGTTTTGTCACAAACGAAACCACAGGCCCCTGTCGCATTGAAAACATTGTTCTCTTACCTAAAAAACCACAAACAATAAAACAAACACTCGATATTAAGCCCCCCTATGTCGACATACGCCACGCGGAAGAAGGTGTTAACGCTTACATCACCTTCATCACCAATCGGCCTGCATCGGGCACATTGCGGTGGGGCAATCAAAAACCAACCGAAACCGTTGAACTATCCAC
>JBLHJX010000418.1:0-3478 GCA_047619225.1 Candidatus Latescibacterota bacterium | reverse complement strand
GTTCGGGTTGATGACCAAATCATGGGTCACATAGAAAAAGGCCTGCTCATCTTCTTGGGGATTACCCATAACGATGATGAACTAGCCTTGCGTTTTGTTGCCGAAAAATGTGCCCATTTGCGTATCTTTGAAGACGAGAATGGTAAAATGAATCACTCCCTGCTCGATACGAGAGGCCAAGCATTGGTCGTGTCGCAATTCACCCTCTACGGCGACACAAAAAAAGGGCGCCGACCTGGTTTTTCCCAAGCAGCTGCCCCCGACAAAGCCAATACCCTCTATGAACAATTTGTTGCCTTCTTGAAAGAACTGGGCATCGATACACAAACCGGGGCGTTTGGCGCGCACATGCATGTCGAAATACACAACGACGGCCCCGTTACATTAATGATTGAAAATCCATAAACAAAAATAGGGTAACACTTGCGAAACCCGCGAATAAATTCCCTCGCTACGTTTAAGAAGTCCGGACAAGCCGGACTAAAATCCTTATGACCAAACTCATTCTTGCTTCCGCATCGCCGCGCCGCGCCGAACTCTTATCACGTCTGGGTTTGCCATTTGAAACCAAACCAAGCGGTGCATCAGAGAGAATCGACACACCCTTGCCGCCGCCACAACATGTTTTAGAAATTGCCGCGCGCAAAACAAAAGCAATTGCATCCCAAGAGCAAAATGCAATTGTCATTGGTGCCGATTCGGTAGTGACCATCAACGACACCATTCTTGAAAAACCACGCGATGATGCCCATGCAATAGAAATGCTCACACTGCTTTCAGGAAAAACGCATCAGGTTTTAACAGGGTTGGTATTGACAAACACACACACGTCTCAAACCCTTACAGACACAACCATCACACAAGTCACCATGCGAGATCTGACGCAAGAAGACATTCAAAGGTATGTAGCAACAGGCGATTCATTAGACAAAGCGGGGGCCTATGCAGCACAAGGTTTATCGGCCATCTTTGTCGAATCGATTTCAGGTTGTTTTTACAATGTGGTCGGTTTGCCCATAACACGGTTATGGGCCATGCTCCATCAATTATGTGGCCAATCTCCTTGGTCCTATATCTCACAAAACCACACATCATCCGATTTGCTTAAATCAGAAAACTAATTAGATTCTTCTTTCTTCTTTAACTTTTTTCTTCTTTTTACGGCCCTTCATCTATGCAAGAAATCGCAGAAGCACTTAAAACACAGCGGGAAGCCAAAGGTCTCACAATCGACGACCTTTTTCAGCGTACACGTATCAATCGAGATTTTCTCAACGCACTCGAAACGGGTCAATTCGATCTGTTGCCAGACGCCTATGCCAAATTATTCCTCAAAAAATTTGCGCAAGAAGTCGGCTTAGATGTTGAACTAATCCTTGCCCAATACGACAGACATGCTCCCAGACCAAAACCCCCTACGCATATTCCGCCACCCATAAATCGCAAACGAAACTTTCAACCTGTCATTCTAATTGCGATCGGTGTTTTCGTTGTTTCCCTTCTCGTCTGGCAGATTCGTCAACAAGACAGTCAAAGTACTGCGGCACCCTTAGATACCACTTTAACGGTCCCACGGCCCACACAGTCTACGCAACAGACAACACCCAATACCCAAAGCGTGCAGGCAGATCCCGTAACACCCACCCTTTTAGACGTCACCTCACAACCAAGTGACGCATTAACACCCCAGTTACCAGAAATATCCATCCCACAACCAGGCGTTTCCAGCCCAGCAGCTACCGAGCAAATAACCGAACCCGCTCAAGCCACCCAACCCGCTATTGAAGAACCCAACACCCTGCAAGACCTATCATTAGCATCTGAATCGGAAGCCCCATTAGAACAAATACCAGAAGATATCGTTGCCGAAACGCCCTTGGCACCAAACACATCACCCGAGCCTCTTATTCCCAACGAACAACCACTCGAAGAATCTAAAACACAACCCATTATCATGCCATTACCAGCCATTATCGCCCCAGACAACCCCATTATTTTATCGGCCATTACACAACAAACCACCTATCTGTTGGTCAAAGCCGATGGTCGAACGCTTTTTGATGGGCAGTTGCAAGCTGGCAGCCGCCCACGCTGGGCCGCACGCGACAGTTTAGAACTTACCCTGACCGACCGCAACGCCATTGTGTTGTCTCTGCAAAACCAACCGCTCCAATTTGACGCATCTACCACCCAAGCCATTCACATGAGCATCACCCGCACCCAAATAAGCATCTTACCTTCAGAATACTAATTATGTCCTTGCCCTACGCACAAATCGTTCCTTTGGGCGCACCCATAGATCGAGAAATGACATATGGCGTGCCCGACGACTTGCGCGAGCATCTCCAAGTAGGCTGTCGCGTACTCATCCCATTTGGGGTCCGATGGCTCACGGGCATTGTAGTGGGCCTATCTGAAACCACCCAAGTGCCTCCCGACCGCATCAAAGCCATTGGCAAAATCCTCGACCCTTATCCTTTAGTCGAACCACATCTGCTTGATCTCTACCGCTGGATTGCACAATATTACGTCTGCGCCCCGTCAGAAGTCCTCTCTGCCGCGTTGCCTGCAGGCATTCACCTTGACAGTGGCCGACATATGGCCCTCAATACCCAAGTTGAGATCCCCGAGGGTTTGCTGTCTAAACGACAACGCGATGTGGTCGCTTGTTTAACCGAGCTTGAATCGGCCTCCATCAAACAACTCGAACGCCGTTTGGGCAAACAGGGCATTCAAAGTGCCGTTCACGGTTTGATGCAACGGGGGCTTCTAAACGCTTTTCAAAAAATGTCTGCACCCCGGGTACGCACCAAAACCGAGCGCATGGTTCAACTGGTCCCCCATGACCCCCGTTGGTTTGAATTGGAATTGCCCAAAATCACCACACGCGCACCCCGCCAAGCAGAATGCATCCGGCTCTTACAAACATCCCCAAAACCCATACCTGTCACCCAATTATCCCAGTCGGGCATCGCTGCAGGTGTCATCCGAGCCCTTTCCGAACACAATATCATTCGCATCACAAACCGCGAAGTGCGCCGTGATCCCTATGCCGAAGTCGACATCGCCCCAGCCGAAATACTTTCTCCCACAAAGCATCAACAAACCGCCATCGACCAAATTACAAACAGCCTCAACCAAAAAGCCTTCCAAGTTCACATGTTGCACGGCGTTACGGGCAGCGGCAAAACCCTGGTTTATATCCAAGCCGTTGCTCATGCCCTTCAAAAGGGTCAGGGAGCCATTGTACTGGTCCCCGAAATCACCCTCACCCCACAAACGGTGCGCCGTTTTCGTGCGCACTTTGGCGACCAAGTCGCCGTGTTGCACAGCGCCCTTTCAGAAGGGGAACGGTACGATGCATGGCGTGAAGTGCGCGAGGGCAAGCGCCCCGTTGTCATTGGCGCACGCTCTGCTATTTTTGCACCCATTAATAACTTGGGCCTCATCATCATCGACGAAGAGCACGATGGATCGT
>JBLHJX010000417.1:0-3513 GCA_047619225.1 Candidatus Latescibacterota bacterium | reverse complement strand
GGCAAAACGTCGAATAATCCGGCACTTTCAAGGATATTTTCAGTAGCTGGATCAAGGACTCAAGAAAGCCTTCCGTTTGACGCAAGGGCAAGTTGAATAACTTGCGGAAGATTAAACCTGTTTGAATATACATACTGTGCACCCTGTTGAGATGGGCCTTGATAGTTCCAATTCTTGATGACTTTTTCATCAAACCAAAAGGTCAGACTACCACGCTGCTTGAGTGATTCGTTATAGGCGGACCAGTTGCCAACTCGATAGACGCTCTTTTTCTTACGCTTTTGAATAGATTTACGCTTGCTTTTGCGGGGGCTTGATCATACTTTGGCCATCACGGGCTCCTTGGGGTTGGATATCACTTTATGATCGCGAAATCATTGTGATGCCAATTTACTTCGGAGCCTTTTTATTCTCAATTACTTTTTCGTGCAACAAAGCCGCGTCAGCTTACAAGAAAACATATCGAATGGTTGCCGCTTGATGCAGGTGATCTAAAAGCGGGTTCTATCCGTGTCATTCAACGTGCCTCTAATGAAAAAGAAAACTCGCTCTACCGAATATACATCAACCATGATCCAGCTATACAATTTGCAACGCTGGTACATGAATTGGGACATTTGCTTTTAGGGCACTTAGGAGAAGATAAGAGTTTTGGAGCACCACCTCGATCAGGTTTATCTCATACACAAAACGAATTGGAAGCTGAGTCAGTATCATATGTGGTATGTACGCGTAATGGCGTTAAATCGAAGTCGGAAACTTATCTGTCGAATTATATAAAAAAAAATACGACAATTGATGATATCGATATTTATCGGGTGTTGCGTGCGGCGGGAGAGGTTGAAAAGCTACTTGGTTTGGCTGTACACACAAAATATCAAAGCTTGAAAAGAAGGATATGATATAATTCCAAACTTCATTTACCGATATTCAAACACAGAAATCCACTGAAAGAGGTTTAGGTTATGTACGTTGTTGGACACAGAGGCGCAGCAGCCGTATTGCCAGAAAACACAGTTAAAGGTTTTAAATACGCGATTGATTTGGGTGTCACATATGTTGAGTGTGATGTGCACTTAACCTTGGATAATCACCTCGTTGTCATGCACGATGCAAAGGTTGATCGCACAACAAATGCGAGCGGTGAGATTCGCGACATGACGTTTGAAACCGTTCGCCAACTCGATGCAGGTGATGGAGAGCAAGTGCCAACCTTAGACGAAGTGCTTGCCGTGACCAAAGGAAAAGTCACTTTACTTTGTGAATTGAAAGGTGAAGGAACGGAACACGCTGCCGTAGATGCGGTAAAAGAACACGGAATGATCAATGAGGTGGTTTTCACGAGCTTTAATACAGACCGTATTCAGACCGTAAAAAAGATAGATGACAAATTGTCCATTGGTGCCATTCTACCTTCGCCAAGCAAAGACGATATTCAAAAAGCAAAAGATTTAGGTGTGGTTGGTTTTGGCGTGAATTATCGCAACCTTTGTTTGTGGATGGTGGAAGAAGCAAACGCGTTGGGTTTGGATATCCGCGCCTGGAATCCCGATACATTACCAGAACAAAAAGCCAT
Organism: Candidatus Latescibacterota bacterium; assembly: GCA_047619225.1. Taxonomy (GTDB): domain Bacteria; phylum Latescibacterota; class UBA2968; order UBA2968; family UBA2968; genus JABIFK01. The sequence continues at coordinate 1,937 of JBLHJX010000417.1, read as the reverse complement.
GATTGCGTTGGGGGTTAGTGGTGTAAGTACAAACCGACCAGATATCCTAATGGCGTATTTAGGGAAAGGTAATTGATCTCGCGCACAATCTCGCGCGAGATTGTCGATAATGGCACACGTTATTCCTCTGGATGTGATACTCAATCCTGATATGTGCTTTCCCCTTCTGTAATCCGATCCACATCCCCGACAGCCACCTCATTCTCCTCGCCAGAAAGCTTTTTTCGAGCACCCACTTCGTCGAACAAATCCAACGCACGCTGCCAAAAACCACCCCCATCACCCGTATCAAATATCAATTGAAAAACACATTCTAAAATGATACACTGATATCAAGCCAAAACATACTTTACCAAACACATACCAAAGGTTTATCCTATGCGCGCTGTAAGAAAACTCAAACCCGGCCCAGGCAACATCGCCTTATGCGACATACCTGAACCGGGCCTTGAACATCCAACAGACATAAAAATTTCAGTTCAACGGGGTGGGCTGTGTGGCACAGACTTGCACATTCGCCACGGGGGTTACGGGTTTAACCCACCCGTCACACTCTGCCACGAAATATCGGGCGACGTTGTCGAAATCGGCCAAAACGTTCAGCACGTCAAAATAGGGGATCGCGTCACCGTCCTGCCGTCGGCCAGTGGTGCGTGTGGACACTGCCGATATTGCCAAATGGGCGAATACTTCTTCTGTGACCAGCGCAACTCTGTAGGCAGCAAACGCGACGGTGGTTTTGCCGAATACTGCGTCGTGCCCGAAAACCTCGTTTTTCCTTTACCCGAATCCGTCTCTTACGATGCCGCCGCCCTGGTTGAACCTCTCGCCTGTTGTGTCAAAGCCATCAGCCTCAACACCCACATTGCCCCCAATGACACCGTCTTCATTACAGGTCCCGGTCCCATTGGCCTCATGTGTGCCACACTCGCCCAATTATCCGGCGGTCACGTCATCCTCTGCGGCACCCAGCGCGACACCGACCGCCTCGCAAAAGCCAAAACACTCGGCATCACACATACCCTCAACATCAACCAAACAGATCCCGTCCAATACACACGAGACCTCACCAACGGCCACGGTGCCGACATCGTCATCGACTGCGCAGGCTCCGCAGGGGCAATCGCCCAATGCCTTGAAGCCGTCCGTCCTCTCGGCACCTTCACCCAAGTGGCCTTGCTCGATCACCCCATAGAAGTCGACTGGGGCAAAATCATCTACAAACAACTACACGTCCAAGGTTTCATCGCCCAAAACTGGGAAAGCTGGCACAAAGCCTTAGACCTCGTCACCACCAACACCATCGACCTCACCCAATTTGTCTCCCACCATCTCCCCCTCGAAGACTGGGAACAAGCCTTTGACGGTGCCGAAAATCAAGAAGGCCTAAAATATCTCCTCGTCCCCTAACCCCCTCCGCCCCTTGCCTTTCACTTTTGCCTTTTTACTTTTTGCTTTCCAATCCCTCCACCGGCACCGTCACCAAAATATGTTCTATCCAATCCTCACTGTCATTGATCAATTGATGATACGCATGAGGCGGCAAGTGTACCGCATCACCCGATTTAACAGGATATATCTCATCATCAATCTTCATCTTGCCCTCACCCCGCAAAAAATAATAAATCTGCTCTTTGTCTTTGTGCATATGATAGTCGCCCGACTTACCCCCCTGCATCATATGCAACGTAAACCCCGATGCACTCAACATCGGGGCTTCCTCTTCACTTAAGCCCTCAGACCCCTTCTGTCTAAAAATAGGCCAAATCAACGCCGTCTCATGCCCAACATAAGGCATCGCATCTTTCCAATTTCGAATCACCATAAAATATTCCTCCTGTTAAATTTTGAATACTCTACCTCAAGGTATGGCGTTTCAATACGCGTTTTGCCCGATCAATAACAGGCGCGTCAACCATGCGCCCCTCAAAAGCAAA
>JBLHJX010000416.1:0-3535 GCA_047619225.1 Candidatus Latescibacterota bacterium | reverse complement strand
GTCTTACCCAAAAGCTTCAAAAACATACACAACAAACACCGACTCATCATGTATGCCGAAGGCGCAGCCTATCATGCCGAACGCTTTGAAAGAAACGCCAAAAAATTCGGCCCCAATATTCGCCAGCTCATTCAAGAAGGCCTATTACTCCCAGCGGTTGCCTATGCCGATGCACGCCAACACCAACTCGCCTTCCGTTCCGCCATGCGATCCGTCTTCAACAACGTAGACATCCTCCTCACACCCGCAACACTCACACCAGCCCCCAAAGGTTTGTCCTCTACCGGAGATCCTTCATTCAATGCCCCGTGGAGTCACGCAGGCCTCCCCACAGTTGTCCTGCCCGTCACCTTATCCAACGGCCTCCCCTGCGGCATCCAACTCATCGGCCCCGAATGGAAAGAGGATCGCCTCCTCCAAATTGCCCACTGGTGCGAAACCCACCTCGGTTTTGATGCCCAACCCAATCTGTAAATCAAGCCGCAATCATAAAAACACAAAAAGGATCGGCGTATCTCCGATCCTTTTTCATTGATCCTTATTGCAAAAATGCCAAGATACGCCCCAACAGCTCATCCCCCAAATTGGGATCGTGTCCTTTGCCTTCATATTGAAAATATTCGCTATCCGAATTCAAACTTGCCAACCGAGCCGCCAAGCGATCACTTTGTGTGATAGGCACAATATCATCCACGGTACCATGATGAATTTGCACCGGTGGCAATCGCTCAGCAAAATACAATGCCGAACGCCGAAGCAAAGCCAACCGTGCGTTTTCCAATGACAGCATACCATTCAAATAGGGGTCAACCACTTCTTGCCGAAGCAAAGTCACACCAGGTCTTGTATCTGTTGCACCACCTAACCACGCTTGCAAATCATCCCGAAAAATAGGGTCAAAAAAATCAGTTGGCCCAAACAACTCGACCACCTGAATAAACCGCCCCGGCATCCGAATGGCAGCCAACAAAGACACGCCCCCACCTCTGCTGCCCCCAAAAACCACCACACGCGATGCATCAGCACCCGTTAAACTTTCTGCGCAAGACAACATCACCAAGGCATCTTTCACATCACCATCCCAAGTGCTCGGGTCACCCTCAGAAGTAAACCGTTCACCAAACCACAACACAGACTCAGACCGAAAACTCGACGCCACCTGAACAAAAGCAAAAGCCAACGGATGATCCAACTCGGTTGTCGTAAGTCCCGATTCACCTCCGTGATTGTACAACAATATGCGATAGGTACCCGCAACCTTCGGCTGTGTGACAATCCCATAAAGGCGCAAACCCTCACTGTGATAAGCCACCAACGAAAAATCAGCAAATTGCCCAGGCCGCGTATCAATCACCTCAAAACCAGCGTCTTCACACACATACGTCTGTTGTGCAAACTCAGATGTAACCAATGCAATCTCTGCTTCTGTAGGAGGCATCATCAGAGCATCTAACATCGCCGTTGGATTAGGTTGTGTGGGCAACTCAGTGCCACAACCAACCAAAAGCCCCAATATTAAAACCAACAGTTTCTTCACAAAGGATACCTTTCACCTGTTTGATCCAAATACGTCATCTTGCGAATCCGTCCCGTGTCATCCAACTCAATCTCCAAAGCAAAATTGCGTCGGTCCGCAAGGTCAAAATTATGATCCAATGCCAAGCGAGCAGCCCAAGCCCCCAACCACCCCAAAGCCAAATCATCTTGAATTACCATAAATTGCAAATCTTGAACCAACAAAACATCTTCATTTTCCGGTACAGAGCGCACAACAGGAAAACGCGTAAACCACCGATAAATCTCACCCGACGGAGAATCCCACAATAACTTTAAACGATCATCCGCCAGTGCAAAATCGAATACATGTCCACCCCCTTCAACACCACCCAACAAGGTCATGGGCACCCAATACACCCGATCGCCACTTAAAACCATACCCCGCCGATGCAAGGGCGAAAACGGCGCAGGCATCACAGCCCCTTGGTCCATCACCAAATCGCGTGCGCCTGCCCAATGCCGCAACTGCACATGGCCAATGCCCGTAATCACTGCGGCAGCCAACACATAACCCGCGACAAGTCCCCCACCAACCCGATATCCCATAGCACCCAAGCGAGTCAACCACCCCACAAGCAATGCCCCAACAAGCAACACATCCAAATACGGATCAATAATAAACAACACATCCCACGCCATACGATAATCTGAAAAAGGTGTAAAAACAAGTGTACCAAAAGTGGTCACCAAATCAAAAAACACATGCGTCAAAAATCCAAACAAACTCGCCAAATACACTTGCCCAAAAGAACGGGATTGCACACCCACCTTCCGTGCAACCCAAGCCACCACCAAAGCCATCAGACCCACACCCAAAAACGAATGGCTAATCCCCCGATGCGAAACCAAATATCCCAAACCACCACCAGGCAGCAACACATCCAAATCGGGCAACACACTACAAAGTGTCACCACATTCACCAAACCCGTCTGCGCCTTATCGGGCCAAATCGCACGTGCCGCCAACCGCCCAATCAATCCATGTGTCGGTGTATCCAATCAAAACTCCTCTGTCTTTTGTCCGCCTCCTGTATGCTGCCAGTGACTCATCATCCTACCCTTATCTATGACGCAACAATACATGCTCAGTTCCCAATTCCATATTGACAAACCCTCACAATCACGTAACCTTACCTTTTCAAATGGTATCAAATATCCATCAAGTTCTAACTTTAACGGAACCCTATCGAGATACAGGAGGATTTTCTCATGATCTTCAAAACCATCGTTGTTGGTCCCCTTGCTGTCAATTGTTTCATCATGGCCTGTGAAGAAACGAAAAAGGGCATCGTCATCGACCCCGGCGACAACACAGACGGCATCTTATCCATCATACAACAAAACGACATTGAAATCACCGAAATTGTAGCCACGCATGGCCACTTTGATCACATTGGCCGCGTCACAACCCTCAAAGAAAAAACCGGTGCCCCCTTTACCATTCACCAAGCCGACATGTTCATGGTCGAAGGCCTGGTCGAAATCGCCTCTTTTCTAAGCATCGATACCGATGCCGCCCCCAAAGTTGACCGGTTCATCGACGAAGGCGACACCATCACCTTTGGCAACGAAACCCTCAACATTCTCCATGTACCCGGTCATGCCCCCGGCAATGTTGCATTCACCTGGCCCGGACATGCTATTGTTGGTGATACCGTCTTTGCTGGTTCTATTGGTCGCACCGATCTCGAAGGCGCCGATCCACAAGTGCTCTTAGACTCCATCCGCACCAAAATCCTCACCCTACCCGACGATACCATTTTGTATCCCGGTCATGGTCCAGAAACCACCGTCGCCCACGAAAAGCGTACCAATCCCTTCCTTGCTTCCTGAGGCAACGCACAGTACAGTTCACCCGATATTGAAACATCACCCTCAATCATGTCATGAGGAACGACCCATGAATATCTCCACCGCAATTGGCAACATCACAGAACAAAAAGCCGACGCCATTGTACTCAATCTCTTTGAAGGCGTC
>JBLHJX010000415.1:0-3594 GCA_047619225.1 Candidatus Latescibacterota bacterium | reverse complement strand
GACAACTATAATCCTCCATCGCAGCCCGCATACTGTCTTCCCACGGGGACCCAGCAATATTGGATTTGTATTTATTTGGCCCACCATAATTAAAATGCGCCTTGTGCGAACCACTCAAAAAAGAGGTGGCCCCTTGCCCAGCCTTCACTGGCTCCAACTCCCATACCACCCGTGTGAGCCCCGAAAATATCTTACCACCCGCCACCTGATACCGCATCGCATTGGCCTGCTGTGGCGGGCGCACCACATGAGGCATCCCGTCGTCACTCCGTTCCGCCTTCGACCATCCAGGAGGCCTCACCGTATTAAAAGACCCCTCACACCGAAAGGCATAACATTCCTCTCGCACAAAAGGATCTTCCGACAAAATTTCCGACAAAACCCCCACAACAGCAGGGTGATCCAATAATTTTTGAAGATGCCCCTCATAACTATTCCTTGCCCCCCCATACACCTCCGCCTTCATCGCCTCAATTTCATCCGCCAACAACACCGCAGGCAATGTGATCCACCCCTTCAAATCAAAGAAAAACTTCTGCTCATCCGTCATCGCCACAACAGATTCCTTCTCTACCACCTCATTTAATTCAGCCATCGTCCCTCCTAAATATCAGTTTAACCCCATTGTTTTTTTCCCATTTGCTATCTAAACTGACGCATCCAATTTAATTGCCTTCCTTAATGTACAACTGCTCATGATAAACCGGCCGACTCCATCCCCGATAACCATCTGCCGTCGTACTCTCTTCAGGCACATTCCCCAACCGCGTACTGGCGCCCCACACATGATACGCAAATCCCGGAATGATAAGCGGTGTATTTTCCGCGTGCAAATCCCGAATCCGCGCCATGTTTTTTCGCACCAAAGCAGTATCCACCGTCGTGCCCAATTCATCGATTAAACGTGTGGCTTCAAAAAGCCACTCAGGCCCTTCTTTATCGGCATTGCGATGCCAAGCAGGTTGATTCGGCCCCATAATACCCCAATCTTTGCGGTTCACAACCGGGTCATCCGACCACCCCCACCACCAGAAAACCTCAAATGAGCCACTGGACCACTTGGGAAACAATATATCACGCAGAGCGATATTTAAATGCACATCCACCCCCACCGCCCGCCAATGATCGGTCACAAGCTGGCAGATATCCACCCCCATCCCCGGAATCACATCAATCGTAACCACAAAAGCTGAACCATCCCCAAGTTCACGAATCCCATCCCCATCCGAATCCATAAACCCCGCTTCATCAAGCAAACGCCGCGCTTTTTTCGGGTCATATTGGGCATACGTTTGCCCCGCTTCTTTAGAATAATATTGACTCGCGGGCCCAAAGGAGTGGCTCGCAGGCTCAAGAAGTCCGTGATACAAAATCTCACTGAGTTCCTCCCGATTAATCGCGTGCGAAAGTGCCACCCGAACACGGCGATCACGAAAGGCCTGCCGAAGTTCAACCCGAGGTGCGTCCCAATTCAAACGAAAGGTCGAAACCGGAACAGGCGTGCCCAACCGAATCTTAAATTTGCCATGTCGCTCTTCGGTTTTGAGCATCGTAAACATATTGATCTGTGCATACCGCCCCAACAGATCCAACTCACCGTTCATAAACTTAAGCAAAATCACTTGCGGGTCTTGAATCACATTAAAAACCAACCGATCTGCATACGGCAGCTGATTGCCCTCACTGTCTACTTTAAAATAATAGGGATTTCGCTCATAAACCAAACGTTGCCCACGCGTCCACTCAACCGGCACCCAAGCCGAAAGACTCGGCGTGCCCGGTTTAAACAGCGTCTGAGCCCGCGTTGTACTGTCCCGCAATGCTTCATAGTTTGCCTCGGGGTTATACTTAGGATGATACTGTGCATAAACGTGTTTTGGAAAAGCAATCATATCGGTACTCAAAATATTGAGAATGCGCCCCAAAGGTTTGTGCGATGTAAACCGAAGCGTATAATCATCCATCTTCTCCATCCCAACGGGTTCACCCTCCACAAGCCATGCACTGGGAAACAGGGGATCACTACGCGCATCCGCATTCACAGTCATATCGTGATACCAAAACAAAATATCATCCACCGTAAATGGCACCCCATCAGACCACTTGATGCCTTTGCGAATCTTAAAAATCGCTATTTTACCATCATCCTGAAATTCATGACTTTCCGCCAAATTATACAAAATACTTTTGGGCAATGGACGCTCATACCCCATCAAATTTTCACCCAACGTTTTACTCACACCCGGGGTCTGAACAATATCCCCCGTAAGCGCTCTATTTATCGTGCCGCCATAACGGCCAATCTCATCCAACGGCACAATCACCAACGGATTATCTGGCAACCGTTCAGACACCGCTGGCAATTCACCTCTGTGAACCCTCTCTGCCAACATCGGCGCTTCACCAAAACGACGTTCTTTCAAAACAGAAGTATCAAGCGCCAAAGGTGCTGACGTCACCTGCCCCCGATGCTCAGCCTGAGCCTCAAAATCCTTTTGCCCATCCAATTTCGAAACCGGATCCGTAGCCAAACAGCCCCAAGCCAAAAATCCGAAAACGAATAAAAAGCTTTTCCTATATATCCCACGAATAACCATATATCCCTCAATTTCCCAATAGAACCCATAACTTCAACACTGGCATACACAACCCAATGTCATTACCTTATCCAAACAATCAAAACGATTCCATATAAAGGAGACACCTCAATGAACGACATCCCCATCCGTGGCCAAGGCAACCACCACATGCTAAAAAGAGGCCCCTCCAACCAACGCATGACCCAGGCAGAAGCATTAGACATCAGCTACCATGAAAATACCGAAAACAGCCTTGACCGTATGAAAACCTCAGGTTTTGTGGTCTTTAAAAATCTATTAGAGGCCGATGAAGTTTCAAAATTACGCACCCTCATGGATGAAACTGGCGGAGACGATGAAGACCACTACAGAAATGGGCATTATGGCAAAACAGAATCCGATCCCGATTTTAGAACCTACAACAAACACATCGGCAATCCATTTTTGCAAAATGAAACCTTCCTAAACATCGTCAACCGCCAACCCGCCATTGACGTCATCGAAGGCATTCATGGTTTTGGCACGCGCCTCATTGGCGGCTCCATTTGGATCACCGGTGCAGGCCGTTATCCAATGGGCCTACATATAGACTACCTACCCTTTGCACTCCCCGAAGATATCGCCAGTGATCCCCGTGTGCAAATTCCCATTATGATCAGCACGCTCCACTATTATCTGAACGATTTGTATATGGACTTAGGCCCAACACTCGTTGTAGAAAGCAGCCACAAATCAGGGCGCGTCCCCGACGAAGACACCAGTTGGAATGGCAACCCGTGCAAAGCCTTGGTCTGCAAAGCGGGTGACGCCATGCTCTTTAGAAGTGACCTATGGCACGGCGCATTACCCAACCTCAGCAACGAACGGCGCTACATGTTACAAGTGCATTATGGCTGCGCATATATCGAACGGGGGCTTCCTTCACCCTTTCGAAAGAATACCTTCCCACCCGATGTGCTCGATGCCTGCAATGAGCACCAACGCCGACTCCTTGGTGAAAGACAAGAAGGATATC
>JBLHJX010000414.1:0-3595 GCA_047619225.1 Candidatus Latescibacterota bacterium | reverse complement strand
TCAATCAAATGGCAGCGGGTTTGGGTGACCCAAAAGGGGTGGCAAAAATCCTCACCTTCTTGGTTACTGATGAGGCCGATTATTTACGCGGCAGCCTATTTACCCGCTAAAAACATAGGAGATATTCTCATGCGATTGGGCATTGTTGGTATGTTACCCGGTGATTTCCGTACCCACACGGACGAACACTTTGAAGCCATTTCCAAATTGGGATTTACGGGTGCTGGTTTTCATTTTCCAGGCCACCTAAGTGGTGAAATTACGCCCTCTGACATTCAACACTGTATCTCACGATTCAGCCGCCACAACATCGACCTCGTACAATTTGCAATCACCTACCCCGAGTGTCTCTTCCATCCAGATCAGGCCATTCGTGAAACCGTTATCGACAAAATTAAAATGGGCACACAAGTCGCCTCTGACCTGTCTGCCCCATACTGTCTTATTCGCCCAGGGAGTTTAAACCCATCTGGGAGCTGGACGCCCCACAGAGATAACCACACACCTGAAGCGTGGCATCAACTCATCGAAACGCTCCAGCACATCACCCCAACATTAGAACAACTGGGCGTGGTCGCCGTGATGGAAACCCATCTCGTCTCCATTTTGAGAAATCCCGAATCCTGCCGTCAAATGGTCGAAACCCTCGGATCATCTCACATGCGTTTGGTGATGGACTATGTAAATCATTTTGAAACCTTGCAACACGTCTACAATAGCCAGGAACGCTTAGATCATATTTTCACCGAAATGGGTGCTTACGCCCCCGTACTACACATCAAAGACATTTCCCTTGGCAAAGGCTTGGTGCTCCACATCGAAGAAACGGTGCCCGATAACGGTGAACTGGATCTGGTACACTGTTTTCAACAATTTCAAAATCTATATCCCGATGCATATGGCCTCATAGAACATCTTCCCGTCGATCAAATTCCCGAAGCAAATACAAACACACGGGCCATCGCCGCCCAAGCGGGTGTCCCTATCGTGTAAGCATTGAAAGCTTGCCTACAACAATTTCTCAAACCATTCCTTCACCCGAACCTTATCGGCATCATTCCCAAAACCCAAGCTGAACCATCCTTCATAACCTCTTGCATTCAACGCCCCAAACATATCCACAAAATCAATATTCCCCTCGCCCGGCACCAAATGCACCTCATAATCACCATGATTGTCGTTGATGCGCACCTGCCCAATATTGTCTGCACCAAAAGCATCTAAAAAGCCCCCCCCCAGTGTATGCCATCTTCAAGTGCGAGATACTTATCCATATTGATGCCAAAACGACAATTCATAAAACCACCTGAGTGTCTAACATAGGTCTCCGCTCATCATTTACGCAATCGGTACGGAATTGAATATTCGGCCGTATGGCTAAAACGCCCACCCCCAATATCTTCACCATATTCAGCTGCACCAGAGCTCACAATATTTTCATCGATATAGGGCGGCGAGAGCACAAATCTGGCAATCACATTGGCACCCGTATCTGGAATATTCGGTGTAAAACGCAATGTGTCAACAAAAGCGACCGTACCGGTTCCCCGTGCGACATTTACGACTTTTTTCTGACGCACAAAAGGCGCATCGCGTTCAAGCTCAAATGTAATTTGGCCTTCAGCAGCATCAAGTAAAACATAATCCAATACGATAAAAACAATCAAATCATCTCCCGCCGGAACCTGGGCACCCCATTCGGGAACAGGCGGACCAACAAGATTGAGGCTCACAAAATAGGACGGTGGCGTCAGAACTTCTCGATTCAGGTTGATGACCTCTTCGGCAAATAACAATGCCAAAAAAGTCGCTATTTCTCTGTTGTTAGGATCAGGCATAACGGTCACATGAAGCACGTAGGGCCCTGCAATAAGGTACAAGGTTGGACGGCCATCTTGAGCAATAAAGAGCCTGACATTAAATCGACGAAGAAGTGGCGCGATATTATCCGTTCTAATTTCACTTTCGGTGCCGAAAATTTTGCTGTGTTGCGCCAGGACATCAACTGGTAGCCCATAGTCAATCAGATGCCCAGAAATAAGACTTTCGTCATATTCGAAACGTTGTGCCCGAACAAAGTCAGGATAAAAACGCCCCGCTGCCGTGTTCTCAAGATTGTCTGAAAACACCTCTGAAACCATGGCATCCCGAAATACAGTTGGAAGCATCACAAAAGGGGCTTCCTCGACCCGTTCTTGCGACAACTCTGGCTCCAAAGGAACCTTACCACAAGATGTGATTACAATACAAATGATCCCCATTAAAAAACATCGCACGTCCATAACTCTCCTTGCCATTCGTTCAATTAGATTTTTCTCGTTGCAAACTCATACACCTCACCTTATCCTGTAAATATTACCCAAACAGCCAATGTCTGTCCACTTCTATAACAGGACCGTTTTATGCCCTATGATCTGCTTCTCAAAAATGCGACCGTCATTGATCCTTCTCAAAACATCAATGGCCATTTTGATGTCGCCATCCAAGGCGGCAAAATAGCAGCCCTTTCAGATTCAATCACCGAACCAGCACAAGAAACCATCGATCTCTCCGGCAAAGTGCTCACACCGGGCTGGATCGATATTCACGCCCACGTGTTTGCGGGGGCCACCACGTGGGGCATTCACGCCGACGCGCTCTGCTTGGCAACGGGCGTCACCACAGTTGTTGATGCTGGCAGCCCAGGGTGGGCCAACTTTCTCGCATTTCACGACCACATAGCGGCCCCCGCAAGAACGCAAATACTCACCTTCGTTCACATCAGTGGCATTGGCCTCACCTATGGGCCCGTGGGTGAAATGCTCGATATAAATTATGCAGATCCCGAACGCACGGCTTATACCATTCACAGCTATCCAGACGTGTGTGTGGGTGTCAAAGTACGCTTGGCCACCAATTTGGTAGGCGAAAATGGTGTTGAACCCTTGCGCCAAGCCGTCAAGGCAGCCGAAATGGTCAACACCCCCGTGATGGTCCACATGGGCGCAGGCATAACAGTCGCCGACACAGTTGCCGAACTGCGCGCCGGCGACATCGTCACCCACTGTTATCGCGGTGATGGGGATGCAACCCTTGGTGATACCATTCTCAACGCACAAGGCAACATCCGTCCGGAAGTTCACAAAGCACGCGAACAAGGTATCCTCTTCGACGTCGGGCACGGCGGTGGCAGCTTCCTTTTTGAAACCGCCAAAACAGCCCTCTCACAAAATTTCTTGCCTGACGTCATCAGCACCGACATCCACACAGGTTCCATCAGTGACCCCGTTCACAGCTTACCCGAAACCGCATCCAAGCTGCTCAACCTCGGCATTTCGCTACCAGACATCGTCAAACAAACCACCACAGCCCCCGCCAAATCCATCGGGCGAGAAAACGAATTGGGTACCCTCAAAGTAGGCACCGTTGCCGATCTCGCGGCCTTTGAAATACAAGAAGGGGAATTCCAATTTCACGATGTGCGCGACAACCTCCAACTTGGGCAAAAAAACATCCACCCCTTTTTAACCGTCCGCGCAGGCAAAGTCTACCGCCCTACCGACGTGCAAGAAGAAATGGATGAAAATTTAAAACGCGCCCAACACATGCGCGCGCT
>JBLHJX010000413.1:0-3652 GCA_047619225.1 Candidatus Latescibacterota bacterium | reverse complement strand
CCCTAAAAATCAAAACCATAAAAGGCCATGCCGATGGAATCACACATCGATGCAGACTATTTAGACGCCGATAAATATGACCAATACTACGGGCCATACGCGCAACTTCCAGATTGGCTGATCGAACTCCTGCGAGAACGACATTCGGTCATGGAACTCGCCTGTGGCACGGGCCGCATTGCGATTCCGCTATCTCAGCGTGGCTTATCCGTGACCGGCATAGACTATTCCCAACCCATGTTGGATTTCGCTCGCAAGAAAGCAAGAGAAGCCCAAGTAGAGATCGAGCTGACGCTGAGTGATTTTCGCGATTTTGATCTCGGAAGAACATTCGGATCCATTCTCCTACTTTCCAATGCGCTCTGGCATGTGCATAAACGTTCTGACTTCGAAGCGTTGATGCAAGATGTTCAGCGTCATATTGAAAGAAATCGCGATTCAGTCTACATCCAAAAAATTGCTTGTGGTGACCCATGCAGGCATTATGCAGGTCGTCGAGGCATGTATCAAGCGTGTTCCCTTCAATGATGCGCAGAGGCAATATGCATTCTGTGAGATTATGAAATTGCCAGGCGCCAGTATCCAAAACAAAAGAGGACACTGACCTGCACTTGAACCGGAGTTTTGAAATTCCAGGATCAGTCTGATCTGCTACAATTTTCTTGTTTGTTCATCACACTTACCCTATGTTTTTATGACACTCGAAAAATAACTATTCTTCCCACAGATATTTAGTTGAACAGAAGAGGAGAAACCTCCCTTGCTGACCGAAACGCGATACGAGCACATTAAGCTCAACGAAAAAGAAGTGCCACTAATTGCTGGTACAACGATGAAAGTGATTGAGCTAATTACCGATCATCTTGCATACGGTTGGAGCCCTGAAGAACTGCGCCTCCAGCATCCCTATCTAACTATGGGGCAGATCCATTCTGCGCTGGCATACTATTGGGATCATCAAGTCGAACTCGATCAGGATATTGAAAAGCGACTTCACCGTGTTGACCAGATACAACAGGTAACCCCCTCCTCTTCGCTAATTAAAAAATTGAAGACAAAGGGATTGCTTTAATGCCCCTTTACTTTGATTTTCCTTCTCTCTTCATCGCCCGATACTAATTTTACACGCGCGTGTAAAATTAGTATCGGCAATTGACAACAAACGCCAATCGCTTCATCTTATATATGGATATTCAATCCCGCCGACACATTCAAATCTGTCCCCGTCACCCGAGCTGCCGCGTCACTCGCCAAATACACACACGCCTCAGCCATATCCGCCTCTGTATTAAACTCACCCATCGGCAACTGATCAGCTTGTCCCACCTCCCACCCATCTTCTCGCCCTTCACCCGCCTGCACCTCAAACTCCTTCTCCGTCAACACCCACCCAATCGTCACCCAATTTGCCCGAATCTTATCCTTGCGCAAAATACCCGCAAGTTGCCGCGTCATCGTATACATCGCACCCTTACTACACCCATACGCAAACAAATTATCACCCAAACTCCACGGCAAAGTTGATCCCATATTGATAATCGATCCCCCGCCCCGAGCACGCATCAAAGGCACTGCCGCCTGACTACACAAAAACGCACTGCGCGTATTCACCGCAAACATCGTATCCCAAAACTCAGGTGTCGTCTCTTCAAACTTTGCCCGCGGAAAAATACCCGCATTATTCACCAAAATATCCAACCCACCAAAGGCTTCCTGAGCACGCTCACACACCCGCCGGCAATCTTCTGCAACCGCCATATCGGCCTGCTCAAAAACCGCCTGCCCACCTGCACCCACAATTTCACCCACAACCGCCTCACCCCGATCCTCTCGTCGCCCAGTAATCACAACCTGCGCCCCTTCTTTTGCAAAAGCCCGTGCAATCGCCGCACCAATACCGCTGGTTGATCCCGTTACCACCGCAATTTTATGCTCTAATTTCCCAGACATAGAATCCCTCCCTATAATTCACATTGTGTTTGACGAACGATGTAGTATAATCTTTACCCCCACAAAAAGGAATATGATTTATTTTTATCTGTGCTTATCTGTGCTTATCTGTGCTTATCTGTGGTTCCAAATATTTTAGATTTATGGCAACAGCTGCCGCAACGCAGGCTTCCGAAACGAACAAGAACACCCCAACGAACCCATGATCACCCAAGCCAATCACGACACAACAAACTGGGTCACCCAAGTCACCACCTAAGGATATAACCATGAGCCACAACCTAAAAATCACCCACATCGAATTCCACACCTTCGCATACGAAGTTCACAACCTCACAAACCAAGACGACTACAACGGTTTCAACACCGTCTACAAAAAAGGCGCCGTCACAAAACGAAACGGCAGCATCATGCAAATCCACACCAACGAAGGCATCACCGGCGAAATTGCTGCAGGTGACAGCTCCCAACTGCAAATGTTCATCCCCTACCTCATTGGCAAAAACCCCCTCCAACGCGAACTCATTTACAACGACGTCAAACGCGCCCTACGCAAATTTGACCGCATGAGCATGGGCCCCGTAGACATCGCCCTATGGGACATTGCCGGAAAGCTCTACAATGCCCCCATCTACGAAATGCTCGGCGGCTACCGCAAAACCCTACCCGCCTACGCCTCAACCTATCACGGCGACGAAAACGGTGGCCTCGACTCTCCCGAAGCCTTTGCCGACTTTGCCGTGCAATGCAAAGAAATGGGCTACCCCGCATTCAAAATCCACGGATGGAGCCACGCTCCCACTCAACGCGAAATCGCCAACGTACTGGCTGTGCGCAAAGCCGTTGGCCCCGAAATGGATCTCATGCTCGACCCCGCCTGCGAATACGAAACCTTCGCCGAAGCCTTGCGCGTAGGCAAAGCCTGCGACGAAGCCAACTTCTTCTGGTACGAAGACCCCTTCAAAGACGGCGGCATCTCCTTCTTCGCACAAAAAAAATTACGCCAAATGATCAAAACGCCTATCCTCATGGGCGAACACGTACGCACCCTCGAACCCAAAGTAGACATGGTCATCGCCGAAGCCACCGACTATATGCGCGTTAACCCCACCATGGACATGGGCATCACTGGCGCCATAAAAGTCGCCCACGCCGCTGAAGGTTTTGGCCTCGACGTCGAAATTCACGCCCCCGGCCCCGCCCAACGCCACTGCATGGCCTCCATCAGAAATGCCAACTACTACGAACTCGGCCTCGTGCACCCCAACGCGCCCAGTTCTGGCCCACCCATATACACCAACTACAGCGACAGTTTAGACGCCATCGACAAAAACGGCTGCGTCCCCGTGCCCGAAGGCCCCGGCCTTGGCGTAGAACTCGACTGGGACTTCATCGAAAAACACCGCACAGGAAAAGTCACCTATCCAAAATAGCTTCCAGTTATGATTTGCACACAAAATCTCGGAGATCATAAATGATCCTTCTTTGTCGCTTTTTAACAGCACTCATTACCATTGCTGTTTGCCACAACACCAGCACGGCGCAATTAATTGATCAAACTTGGGTTGATGCCAACATCCGCATCAACGAAATCCAAACCATTGGCTCACACAACAGTTATAAAAAAGCAATCGACCCTTCTCTCATGGCCATCTTAACCCAAGCCGATTCGGCCACAGCCCGTTCCTTGGACTATGCACAC
>JBLHJX010000412.1:0-3655 GCA_047619225.1 Candidatus Latescibacterota bacterium | reverse complement strand
CCTGCGCGGCCATACCTTCTTCGCGTCCAACAAAACCTAATTTCTCAGTTGTGGTCGCCTTCACCGAAACACAATCGATATCTACACCTAATGACTGGGATAATTTCTCACGCATTTCAATAATGTGGGGTGCCAACTTGGGGCGCTGTGCCATCACGGTAGCATCCACGCTCAATACCTTTGCACGTTTCTCCTGCACAACTTGAGCGACCCGCTCTAACAAAACCAAACTCGAAATATCTTTAAATTGTGCATCGGTATCGGGAAACAACTGACCGATATCACCCGCGCCCAATGCTCCTAATACCGCATCAATCACCACATGCGTTAAAACATCTGCATCCGAATGACCCAACAATCCCATCTCGTGCGGAATGTTCACGCCTCCCAAAATGAGTGGCCGCCCTTCAACCAATTGATGCACATCATACCCTTGCCCAATTCGCAACTTAGACGTCACAATGCCTCGCTTTGCTAAAATAGACAACCCCAATTCAAGATCATCGGGCGTTGTAATCTTTACATTGTCTGCCCGCCCTTGAACCACCACCACGGGCGCACCCATTTGCTCGACCAATGCCGTATCGTCGGTACCCAAATATCCCGTTTTTTTAGCTTCATCATGTGCTTGGCGAATCACATCTGCACGAAAAGCCTGTGGTGTTTGCACCCCGCGCAACACAGATCTATCCAAAGTCTCCACGACCCTATCCCCATCCACACGTTTGATCGTATCGGTCACCGGCGTGCCCAACACCGCTGCACCATGTGTTTGCGCCGCCCTGACAACCGCATCAATATCTTCAGGCGTTACAAAAGCACGCGCACCGTCGTGAACCGCAACCACATCTGCCAACTCGGGCACAGCAGCCAAGCCACGCGCCACAGAGTCTTGACGCTCGGCACCTCCTGCAACAACATCAACCACCTTACCCGACACAAACAATTCACGACAAACCATCACCTGATCAGCAGCCGTCACCAATACCACAGCGTCCACACAATTCGCTTTCTCAAAAGCGTCCAGTGTCCACGCCAACACGGGCTTGCCCGCCAACGCCAAAAACTGCTTCGGCGTTTGTGTGCCCATGCGCTTGCCCGACCCAGCAGCGAGAACAATGGCATAATTCATTTGAGGCTCCCCTGCATCCTATTTCTCATACGCTTCCTGGTCCCGTTTGGCCCAATCGGCATTTTCAAACATGTTCAGTCCCGGATCTACATACACACCATCAACCTTTTGACCATCGTGTTCACGCAAAAAGTCGATATCCATTTCCACACCCCACCCTGGGCCACCGGGCAACTCAAAGTGACCATCTACCACTTCGGGATAAGGCGACCCGGCTTTTTTTACATGCTCATCGGCAAAATCATTAAAGTGTTCCAAAATCTTGCCATTGCGAAGCGACGCCATCAAATGCAATGTCGCAACGGTTGTAATGATCCCTCCCACATTGTGAGGTGCCACCATCACATTATAAGACTCTGCTGTAGATGCAATTTTCTTTGTCTCCAACAACCCACCGCACTGATTCAAATCGGGCTGAATAATATCTACCACACGCAGAGGAAACAAATCGCGAAACTCAGCTGCCTTGTATAACCGCTCTCCCGTTGCAATTGGAATGGATGTATGTTGAGACACCTTAATCAACGCACCCAAGTCCTCTGGCCGTGTCGGCTCTTCAATCCACCCAGGCCGAAACTTCTCAATCTCTTTGGCTATTTCAATTGCCTGATGCGCGGCAAACCGACCATGCATTTCAATGAAAATCTGCACCCGATCACCCGCCACAGAATGCACGGCTTCAATCAAATCGATAGACTTAAAAAACTCATCCCGTGTCAATTCTAAATTGCCATTGCCAAAGGGATCAAACTTCATACCCAAATACCCTCTGTCGACCACCTTCTGTGCTGCCTTGGCAAATTCTTCCGGAGACCGCTCCACGGTGTACCAACCATTGGCATAAGCGGGAATGCGATCCGTCGTCTTGCCGCCAATCAATTTATACACGGGTTGATTGGTCAACTTACCTATACAATCCCAACACGCCATCTCAACCATTGCCAAGCCCGTCATCACCACTTCACCCGGCACACCAAAATCCAACAACGTAAAACGACGATACATATCTTCGATATCGTACACATCGTGCCCGATAAAATGGCGCTTGGTATCTTTCAAAAACTCCAATACGGTATGGGTTTTCCCCAACACCCGCGCCTCGCCTACCCCACGCGTACCATCTTCCAACTCAATAAACACATAGGTCAAATTGCGCCAAGGTGTGCCCAACACATAGGTTTCATAACTTTTAATTTTCACGTTTTAACCTCGCTTATTATTGGCTATTCATTATGACTTTATTTTTGATTAAAAGGATTCATCTAAAGAAAACCTATAATCCATAAAACGAAATCGCCGTATTCCGATAAAATTGACGCAACTCATCTTCCGAACATCCAGCAAGCACCTTGTCCAATGTCTCTATCCATACGGGGTATTTGGTTGCCAGCGTTGAAACCGGCCAATCGCCCCCATACATCAACCGATCAAAAGCAAAGGTCTCAAACACATGATCGAGATAGGGTTTCAAATCGCCAAAAGTCCAATTTTCATGATCGGCCTCCGTCACCACACCCGACACTTTACACACCACATTGGGCAATTCGGCCAACTGTTTGAGCTCATCTCGCCACGGATCCAATAGACCTTCTTTTATGCCGGGTTTGCCTATGTGATCCAAAACAAACAAAACATTCGGACACTGTTTAACCAACGCTATCGTATGAGCCAGTTGTGGATGAAAAATGCACAAATCAAAACGCAGGTCAAATTCACCCAGCATTTGCACGCCCTTCACAAAATTGGGCTGCACACAAAAATCAACCGATTGGCCTTGAATCAATTGCCGCACACCTTTTACACCCGCCACCTGCGACAAAGCTTCTAAATCGGCTTTAGCGGCATCTCCCTTGTGCAAGGGCGCGTGTGCAACAATACCCTTCAAGCGTGGTTCTTCACTCGCAGCCAAAGATGCCACCCACTTTGCTTCATCTAAAAACTGTGTGGCATCCAAATCGCATTCCAAAAACACCATCTGATCAACGACAACATCCGCGCAATGTTCGCGATAATCAGCCGGTAAAAATGCGCGATTTAATTTCTCAACATCTGCCAACCAAGGATAATTTAAATGGGCAGGATCCCACAAGTGCACGTGTGTATCAACAATTGGAAAATGAGGCATACGTTTTCCTCCTACTGAATGAACATGGCATCACCATAACTATAAAATCGATAACCTTCTTTAACTGCTTCTTGATAAGCCCGCATCACAAAATCTCGCCCAGCCAGTGCAGAGATCAGCATCAACAAGGTAGACTCAGGCAAATGGAAATTGGTCACCATCGCATCGACCAATTTAAAATCGCAGGGTGGATAAATAAACAATCGTGTCCACCCTGATCCTGCTGCCAACCACCAATTCTCACCCTCTAAAACCGCAGCCGTCTCCAACGTGCGCACAGACGTCGTACCCACCGCAATCACACGCCCCCCATTTGCACGACACCGGTTCACCATTTCCGCTGCTTCTGCACCGACCTCCCAAAACTCGGCATCCATCTCATGATCGCGCACATCATC
>JBLHJX010000411.1:0-3671 GCA_047619225.1 Candidatus Latescibacterota bacterium | reverse complement strand
GTCGCCGCCCCATCTTTGCACTTGGCTATAAGCAGTTGAAAGGCCTAACCCTGTCCCAACATCCATTTTGGTAGTAAAAAAGGGTTCGAAGACCCTGAGTTGGGTCTCGGGTGACATCCCTAAGCCACCATCTTCGATTGACACTTGAACTGCGTCACGTTGGGTTTGGGTTGTGATATTGATCTGGCCGCCTTTGGGTAGCGCATCGACCGCATTAAATATCAGGTTTACGAGAACATCGTGCAAACCCGACGCGGTTGCCTGGACGGGTGGGGTTGCGCCGGTCTCAATGTTGACATGGATTTGGATGCCCTTGGATTCACTTTCGTCCTTCCACCGTGCTCGTGTGGCACGAACAACTTGGGTAATGACCAAGTTGACGTCAACTGATTCCGATTTTTCTGGGGTGTTCTTGCGAACCGATTGGTTGAGTTGGGTAACAAGGTCGCGCGCTCTCGTAGCAGAGATGAAGATGTCTTCTACATTCTCAACTGCGTCGGGGGGGAGATGCGTGTCTTTTAACATAGCGACTGGTAAGAGAATGCCCGTTAACATGTTGTTGAGATTGTGACTGACACCTGCGGCCAATTCGCCCAAGGCTTTGAGGCGTTCAAGACGTACAATTTCAGTTTCTAACTGTTTTCGATGCGTGATGTCTAGGCCAATTGCAAGATATCCAAAAGCGTCACCTTGACGACCTGTGAGACGATTGGCGTGCCAAGAAATGGTCTTGGGTTTTCCTTCTTTACATTGGATGGTGCTCTCGATGTTTGAAATACGGCCCTCTTTCTCCATGAGATCTTTTGCAGAGTTGATATAGGCTTTGAAATAATCAGAGTCAGGATATAATTTATCCCAGATATCCTTTGTGCCTAAAACTTCGTCAGAAGAATATCCTGAAATCAATTCCGCAGCCCGATTCCAAAACGTTATTTTCCGGTCGTTGTCAAATGCGCATATCCACACCACAGGTGTGTCGAGCATTTGGGCCTGGAAGTCGAGCAGTTCCGCTAGGCGTTTCTCAGATCTTTGAGAAGTCTTATAAAGCACCGCGTGTTCTAAAGCGATGACCAATTGATTAAATAAGGGTTCCATTGTTTTTAGATTTTTTAAAAACAAAGGTTTGTCTCTGCGCGATGTGCCAGTTGCCAGCACTGCAAAAACCTTTTCTTCGTGTTTCAAGGGTATGAAGTAGGCTATTTTATCTTCCCAATGTTGATTTTCTTCGAAACGTGCGTCCAGGCGACTGTCTAATTTTTCTTCAGCGATTTGCATTTCACCCGTTCGAGCCGTGATTGGCGTGATGTTGTCATCGTTTAGATGGTAACGGGTGCCGCAAGTTTCTTCGTAATTAACGATATCTACACGCCCAAAGGGGCCATCGGGTTGCTCTCTTTGAAAAGCACGAACGACTTCAATTGTTTCCGTCTCATGATCCACGAAAGCGATCATAAGGCTTCGGAAAATGCCTGTCTGAATGATGAGTTTTCCAAAGTTATCTAGAATTTCGTCCTGATCGAGATAGGAGAAGGATCGGTTACTGACTTCTTGGAGGGCTGATAACAGTTTGTCTTTTTCTTCTAATACACGATTGGTTGCCGAAAGTTGTTGGGTGCGTTGCGCCACTTGAGCGGTCATGCTTTTTTGCAGTGTGGCATGATGGATGGCAATGGTTGCTTGAGATATTAGGACCATTTGCCGGTTAAGGAGGTCTTTGCTAAGTGGTATGAATGTGATGTTGTTATCAACCGAAATTTTTCCAATGATGACTTGCTGGTCGCCACTGTACAGTGTCAATGGGAAATCTGCCCATTCGGAAACGACTTTGGGATTTCCGACATTCTGAGTGCCAACTGCTTGCATCCGAACTTCGTGTTCGGGTGTATTGGTTTGGTAGATTCTTGGATGGTCGGCTGAAAAGGTTTGCAGTGAGTAGGCGTCCTGATCTATTGGATAAATTTTGGACTTAAAATCCCTCATCAATTCTGGTCCATATTGAAGATGACCAATGAGGCTGTTGATATTTGGGTCGTAAAGGTAAATTCTGGCGCGATCAAAGTGCTTTTGAAGGTGTTGGAGTATCACCATCAATGCGCTGTCGACGTCAGTGGCTTTTTGGACTTGGAGGGAAATGTCTGTGAGGGCTTCTTTGTCTTGGTATGTTTGTATGTGTTTGGCGACAAGTGCTAAAGCACTGGCGACGGTCTGAGCAAATTTCAAGTGGTCAAGGGTATAAAAATGGGGTTCTTTTTTCGTAAAGTTAAATGTGCCAACAGGGCTTTTGTCTACGACCAAAGGCAGTATAAGGTCGGAGCGCATGTCTTCTTTGTTAAGAAATTGATCATAATCAAACTGGTTTTTAGACAAAATATCTTCGCGTAGTCTTGGTTTTTGGTGAAGAAAAACCCAGGTACTTGATGAGGCCGTGTCATTGAATGGCGATACATTACGTTCTTCAGTGACTTCGTCGTCTTGCAAAACAAACCAATATCTCAACTGAGAAAAACTTAAACTGAATCGATCAAATGGGATCACCTTTTGAAGGGTTGCCCCGATTTCTTTGACCAACTCTTTCGGTGATCGTTCAGAATTTAGGATCTCGAAGATTTGCGCAAGTGCTTCGGTGTGTTGGGACTGCATGACTATCTCCGCTGTGGTGATCTATTTAACGCGCTTTAGATCCGTAAAGTATGTCTGTAAAGTTGATGGTCGTCAAGTTTAAAAGTTACTGGGAATTATTGAGTTGTATGGCATTTGGGGCAGAGAATGCTTGACCATAAGCCGATTCAAGCCTAGATTACGCCCGATTGTAAACTTTGTGGTTTTCTAGGGAGATAACATGCCTATTTTTAATGTCGATAAACTGACCGACGCATGCGCATCTGTCTTTGAAGGGGCAGGTTTAGATGCCTCTGAGGCGAAGCTCATTGCCCATTCGTTGGTTGTGGCCAATCTAATGGGGCACGATTCGCATGGTGTCATTCGGGTGGTTCAATATCTGAGTGCCCTCAAAGATGGGCGTGTCAAAGCCGGACAACAGATTCAAACGGTAAGGGAAGCAGATGCCTCTGCGGTAGTCGATGGGGGGTGGGGCTTTGGCCAGACAGTTTGCCATCAGGCAATGGATTTGGCCATAGATAAAGCCCGTGCGCGTTCCGTTGCCGTTGTTGAACTGTTTAATTGTAGCCATATTGGCAGACTTGGCGAATATGTTGAAAAAGCTGCAGAACAAGACATGCTGGGCATTGTTATGTGCAATAATCACGGTGGTGGGTTGTTGCAACCCCCTTTTGGGGGCATTTCGTCTCGCATGTCGCCCAACCCGATTGCGGTGGGGATCCCAACTGGCAGAGAATATCCCATTGTGTGTGATTTGACAACCAGTGTGGTTGCTGAGGGGAAGATCAGGGTTAAGCGAAACCGCGGTGAAGAATTGCCCGAGGGCTGGGTGATCGATGCCGAAGGCAACCCGACAACTGATCCAGCGAAATTTTATGGTCCACCTCGTGGGGCTATTTTGCCTTTTGGCGGTATTTCTGCGCATAAAGGATATGCCTTGTCTATTGTTGTCGATGTACTTTCGGGTGCGTTGGGTGGATCGGGGTGTAGTCGTGAGGGTGGGGCATCGGGGGGCAATGGGGTGTTTGTGATGGTTTTTGATATTGGTGCAT
>JBLHJX010000410.1:0-3715 GCA_047619225.1 Candidatus Latescibacterota bacterium | reverse complement strand
AGCAATCCCACAGGTCCCCCCCCAACAATCACCACATCCCACAGCCGTTCACCCATGATTTCTCACCACATTCATATGCGCTATCTCCACAGTGAGCCCCGGCCCAAATGCCAACGCACACACCTGCCCATCGACCGAATCGACCCATAATTGATGCAGCACAAACAAAATCGTTGCACTGCTCATATTGCCATATTGGCGCAACACGTCGCGTGAAGCCTGCACCTGTTCATTGCGCAATTGCATCTCATCTGCAACACGATCCACAATAGTTTTTCCCCCAGGATGTACTGCCCACCAATTGATATTTTCGGGTACCAATCTCCAATTCGCTAAGGCGCGCATCAACAAAGGACGAATATTGGCACCAATCACCTTCGACACATAACTCGACAACACCAACCGAAAACCATGATCGCCAATATTCCAAGCCATTTCTTTTTCACCTTCAGGCACCACAAAAGATGCAAAACCAGACAAACAATAGGCCACATCACCTTGTGGTTTTTGAGCACTCACAATGGCAGCAGCAGCACCATCGGCAAACAATGCATTGGCCACCAGTGCGTCGGGATGCCCATCAAATTGCAAATGCAAACTACACAACTCCACACACACCACCAGCACCACAGCCTGGGCATCGGCCTCACAAAATTGTTTCGCCATCTTCAAAGCGGGCAATGCCGCATGACAACCCATAAATCCCAGACAATAGCGTTCAACCGACGCATTCAACTTTAAATCGCGCACAATGTAAAAGTCAGGACCAGGATTGTAAAACCCCGTGCAAGAAACCGCAATAACATGTGTTACATCTTCGGCTGTTATACCCACACAAGTCTCCATAGCCGTTTTTGCCACAGACACAGACAACGCTTTGGACGCCTCAATAAACAGGCTATTGCGGGCTTCGGTACCAGGCACAGTGGGTGGCCCATCCAAACCTTGCCGACTAAAAATCCCGGCTGCATCATTTCCATCATCCGACACCACAAAATGCCGAGTTTCAATACCTGAACTGGGGTAAATGCCCCGAATAAAACGACGCTCGCGATCATTATTTGCCCAGCGCTGCATTTGCTCACACAAAAATATTTGTGAAAAAATACGTGCCGGTGTTTCTGTGGCAATGTTGTGAATATAAACGCTCATCACACCCTCAAAAGTTTAATATCAGATCTCTGTCACCAGGTACTTTTCCACTTCTACTGCCAGTTCTTCAAAAGTTATATTCTGTGCAAATTTGGGTGCCAACGCTTCCAAATCAATGTCTTCTTTCAAATCAAGATCCTCTTCGAGATTCATGACAAATTCCATCACATCAAAACTCGTTTTCAACACCTCTGTCACAGAGACGTGTGACACATCACCCCAATTTTCGTCCGGCTTTAACGACGCCACCTGCTTTTTCATCAAGTCCAAAATATCAGCTCCGACCATCTACCGTTCCTTTCTCACATACCCATACATCACATTAAAACCGGCGCCCATACTCAGCAAGTTTATCTCTGCTCCAAAGGGTGCATTCACGGCCAAATCGGATAAAATATGTAAAATACTGACGCTGCTCATATTTGAAAATTGATTGTAATGTACGATTGACGGTTTCATTGCCTCTTGTGAGAGCCCCAATTTACGACCCAATCGCATCAACAGTGCAATACCAGCCGGATGTATCGCCCAGTGTGGCCTCGCCAACCATTCGTCATTAACGCCACTTAAAACATCGGCGACCAAACCACGCACATCTTTATTAAACGTCTTTTCATCGGCCAATCGAAATGTATAATAATCATCATAACCCCAGCGAATTAAACCCAAACCAGCTTGTGCTTTCTGGATATACCGAATCTGCTCCAAAGCAAGTGCCGTACTGCCTTGTGCAACATCATCTGAAATCCAAAGCGCCGCCGCACCATCGCCAAATGTACAATTTCCTTGCCATATATCCACATCTGTTGCCATTAAATTGATCAACGTTGTCGGCAACTCTACCGAGACCACCAAAATATTCTTAAATGATAAATCCAATTGATTTGCTAAATTGAGAGCCTTGACACTACCCGTACAACCCACATTACCCAAATCGAGCAACATACTATCGGATCGAACATGATTACCCAATCGCGTGGTGATCCGATAACTCAACCCAGGCATCAAATTACCCGAAGAGGTCGTTGTTAACACCGCATCAAAAACCACACCCGAAGATGTCACGGCATTCAAGATTTGTCCTACCAAAGCATCTAATGCAACAGCAACACCCGCTTCAAACGCCTGTGCCCGGCTGCTAAAATCTGTTAAGGCCATCCAATCTGGTACGGTTTGTCGAGTACGGTTGCCCAATAAAAAAAAACGTAAGGACGCTAAAAGCTTCTCCCGCTCATCATGACGAACGGACAATACATCAACAGCCTGTTCATAATGTGACAACAAGTCTTGATTTGACCAGGTTTCACCAGTCACAGCTTTATAAATGCCATTGATATATCTCACGTCCAATACCCCAAACACAATGTACGCAATACCGATTCGATCCCAAAAGCCTTGACCACAAAATAATACGAATTACATTCCTAATATGCAATATGTCATTCTTAAACAATGTTTTGTGTATTACACGGTCACATGTCGTCAACTTAAAACGGAAAAACCATGTCAGACACGCAACCCAACATACGCCTCTCCTACGACGAAGGTACTCTCATTCTCCTCGATGTCGACGAAAATTTCAATCCCCCATCTTCCTTTGTGTGGGACAGTCGCGTCGGACGATGGCGTGCCCAAGCCCACCGCTTTCGCGACATCGTCGAAGCCATTCGCGAGCAAGATCTTCCTATCAAAAATACCGCCCCACGTTATAACCGTCTCAAACTCACCCACCAAGCCGAACACGAACCCCACCCTCACCAAACCGAAGCCTTACAAGCATGGCAAACCAATGAAAACCGTGGCGTCGTTGTTCTGCCCACCGGCTCCGGCAAATCATACCTCGCCCTCATGGCCATGGCCCAAGTCAACCGCAGCACCCTCATTGTCGCGCCCACCATTGACCTTATGAACCAATGGTACGACCTACTCACCGATGCCTTTGACCTCGACGTGGGCATCCTCGGCGGTGGATATCACGAAATCAATGACCTGACGGTCACAACCTACGACAGCGCCTACATGCACATGAACCGCTACGGCAATCGCTTCGGCTTCCTCATCTTCGACGAAGTCCACCACCTACCCGGTGAATCATATAGCCACGCGGGTGAAATGAGCATCGCACCCTATCGCCTCGGCCTCACCGCCACCCTCGAACGCCCCGACGGTCGCCACCTCATGCTGCGCGACCTTGTAGGCCCCACAGTTTACGAAAAGGGCATTCGCGACCTCTCCGGCGATTACCTCTCCGATTACAACACCGAACGCATCGAAGTCGACATGGTCGCCGAAGAACGCACCCAATACGAAACCGCACGTGCCGAATTTAACGATTTTCTCACCACCAAAAATATTCGCCTCGGCTCCTTAGACGGCTGGCAAAACTTTGTGCGCCTCTCTGCCCGCTCCAGCGATGGCCGCCGTGCCATGCGATCATACCAAACCTATCGCAAACTCGCCCTGGGCACCGCCGCCAAACTGCGCGTCCTCGAAGACCTCCTCAAAAAGCATCCGCGTGACCGTGTGCTCATCTTCACCAATGACAACGAAACCGTCTACCACA
>JBLHJX010000409.1:0-3744 GCA_047619225.1 Candidatus Latescibacterota bacterium | reverse complement strand
TCGTATGTGAGAGATATTATTGTAGGAATATGTTTATTTTTTGTTCTGTTTGTTTATATGCCCGCACAAGCGGCTTTGCCAAACATTGCGTTGCCTGCTGTGATACCCGATTCGGAATGGGAACCTTTAAGGGAGGCCGTGGATGCTGATTTGCAAAAACGGCTTGAAGTTGGATTAAATAAAAACAAAGCGTGGATGGGATTGATTAAGAGAAAGCAGATGGCTATTGGGGTGGTTGATTTGACCGACCCTGCAAAACCACGATTTGCGCGTGTGAACGGGCAATCGATGATGTATGCTGCAAGTTTGCCCAAAATTGCTGTTTTGCTTGCGGCATTTGTGGCCATTGAAAAGGGCAATTTGAAAGAAACGCCCGAAGTGATTAAAGATATGAACCTCATGATTCGCAAATCGAGCAATACAGCAGCCACCCGTATGATTGATCGGGCAGGTGGTATTGATTCTGTTAATGCTGTGATGATGGACCCGCGTTATGAACTTTATGACCCAGAATTGGGTGGGGGACTTTGGGTGGGTAAGCGATATGCCAAAGCGGGTGCAGTCCATCGGGACCCCTTAAAACAAATTTCACATGGGGCAAGTGTGACACAAGTGTGCCGTTTCTATTATTTGTTGGCCACAGGAAGATTGATCAACCCCAAGCGGTCTTTAGATATGTTAAACATTATGTCTGACC
Source organism: Candidatus Latescibacterota bacterium (assembly GCA_047619225.1). Lineage (GTDB taxonomy): Bacteria > Latescibacterota > UBA2968 > UBA2968 > UBA2968 > JABIFK01. The sequence goes on along the minus strand of JBLHJX010000409.1, from coordinate 3,047 downwards.
CGGGCATACATCATAAATTTGTTCATGCGCTGGAAGAAGTTGCGCCCAATGCTACGTTGTATCGCAAGTCGGGCACCTGGCGACGCTGGCATGCAGACTCTGTGCTGGTGTGGGGCAAAAAGTGGCGGCGTTATATATTGGTGGGTATGGTAGAAGATGATCGAGGTGGGGTCATTTTGGAAAATGTGGTAAAGACGGTTGAGGAGGCATTGGGGCATTGAGTTTGAGGTGATGATTTTACTTTAATGAAGATAGGGGAGCGGACCGGGTTCTATTGCGGTGACGATTGGTATGGCAACAACTGCTAAAAATATGTGGGATTTCCCGGCCATTTTGTTTGGGATGCTCGTGGTTTGCGTGATTTGTTGGCTTGTGCTGAGGGGGGCTTCAAGCGTGGTGCGTTTTTTAGGCGAAAATGGGATGACTGCCATGAGCCGTATTGCGGGCTTTTTGTTGCTGTGTGTGGGTATACAGTTCATTGTGAATGGTGTGACTGGTATTGTATTGGAAGGCGCGTTTTTGAAAAAGTTGATACAAACATATCAGGCAGTTTCTCTTTAGGGATTCATTTTTTTAATTTTGAAAGGCTTGATTTTTCTGATGCGTCAACGGGGCTGATATTCATTGGGTTTCGAGGCTGTTGGGGCTAAGATTTTCAAATGATGGGTTTGTTTCAGCTCTCAATATTAAAATTAAAGAACTGTCTGCCGCTTGTGTTCGAAGATATGCCCGATTCCGATAAGGAATTGGGTTTTTTATTTGCTGGTGGGCACACCTATTGGTTCGGCCATTAAGTACGTGCAAAGTGTCAAAATGTCGGTTGGATAAGGTTGGATGTCAAAATGTCCAAGAATTTGGGGGGGTACGTAAGTGTAGAAAGGGTTTGTAACTGCCTGATCAGGGTGGCATTAATTTTGCCTTAATAAGGGATGATGCTTGCACCTGGTCGGTATGAATATCGACTTTTGGTTGACGGGGAGTGGTGCAACGATCCTGGTGCAGGATGCGTTGCTAATCCTTTTGGATCGGAAAATTCCGTACGGGTTGTCAAGTAGAACAAATTCCCATCGTAAAATTTGAGGAGGTATTTGGCATGTTTGGTTTTGACCCGACGATGGTACTCGTGATTCCCGGTGTTCTGCTGGCCTTATGGGCGCAGTTTCGGGTGAAGAGTACCTTTTCAAAATACAGCAAAGTTGTTTCACGACGGGGTTTAAGGGCCGAGCAAATTGCTCATGATATTTTACAACGTGGTCGCGTTGATGTTGATGTTGAGCACGTTCGGGGTGATTTGACCGACCATTATGATCCGCGAAGTAAAATATTGCGTTTGTCCGATTCGGTTTATGGTTCATCGTCATTGGCGGCTATTGGCGTAGCGGCACACGAAGCAGGCCATGCTTTTCAGCATGCGCAAGGATATTTCCCCCTGTCTCTACGATCGAATTTGGTGCCTGTTGCCAATTTGGGGTCGTGGTTGGGTATGCCGTTGTTCTTTATCGGTTTTATGTTTCAATCGGGCATAATGTTACAAATAGGGATTGTGTTGTTTTCTTTTTCGGTGGTGTTTGGGCTTGTCACATTGCCCGTAGAATTTGATGCAAGCAGTCGGGCCATTCGATATTTACGCGATGGGGGTTATTTGACCGAGGATGAAATTCCGATGGCGCGAAAAGTGCTCAATGCTGCTGCCTGGACGTATGTGGCGTCTGCATTGGTGGCAGCTTTGCATCTGTTGCGGTTGTTGATTCTATCGGGGATGTTGGGTGGGCGGCGCGAATCATAAGGGTGAAGATTGATATTTTGGCATGGGAGGCGATGATGATCCGCGTTATTTTCTTGCCGATGCCTGTTTGACCAAAAGTTCAAATATAGACCCTCTCATGGAGATGGTAGACAAACTTCTCATTGGCAAAAATGCCGCTGAAAAGGAAGGCACACCTTGATGTACCTCCTCTTATTGGGTGGCTTGTTGGTCCTGATTGTTGGGGCCGATCTTATGGTTCGTGGGTCTGTGAAGTTGGCCGCTGCTGCGGGTGTGTCGGGCCTGACGATAGGTTTGACTGTGGTGGCGTTTGGTACGAGTGCACCCGAACTGGCGGTAAGTGTGCGTGCAGCCTTAAGTGGTCAAGTGGGCATTGCTGTGGGCAATGTGGTGGGCAGTAATATTTTTAACTTATTAGGCGTTTTGGGATTGGCGGGTGCAATTGCGCCAATTGAGATTTCACAACAGACCTTATGGGTCGATTTGCCCATTATGCTGGCTGTTACAGTGGTTTGTTTGCCCGTATTTTTTACTGGGCGAATCATTGCTCGATGGGAAGGTGTGTTATTTTTGGGTTATTATGTGGGCTACACAGCATTTTTGGTTTTGGCCGCAACGGGGGCCTCTGTTGATGTGCTTCAGGTGTCTATCGTGGTTGTTTCATTAACCCTGCTGACGTTGGGTATATCATTCTTGGGCAATGCTTCAGAAGATTGGCCAGAGTCAGATTCGCGTCGTCGTAGGCGGGTGCCAAACGCTGCAGATGAAGATTTCTTTTACCATTGGCCGTCGGACTTTTGAGTGCCAGATGGCTCTGAATAATGGGGTATGTTTTTATGGCGTCACCTGGCACAGTCTTTGACATGCTCAAGCACCGGGATGAAATCGATTGGGGCATGATTGGATGGATTGTTGGTGTATTGATTGTGTTGCCATTGGTGTTATATATTGGCAACAAGGTATGGTTGTGGCAGCATAATCGGCGCAATCAGGATCGTGCATTTAGGGCATTGGAGCGTTTGGGGACAGGGAAGGGGTTGGTTTATGAGGATCAGGTGAAATTGGCCGAAATGGCCGCGTTGGCCAAATTAAAGAACCCTGCATTGTTGTTGGATTCTGTGAACGTATTTGATCGGGCAGTGGCGGTGTGGATGAAACGGGTGATGCAACGGCCTTGGTTAGATATGGAGACAGAGGTTGCATGGTTAAAGAAAATGCGCAAGTTGGTTGGGTTTCGGTATTTGTCTGAGGCCGTTGAACCTTCCAGTACACGTGAATTACC
>JBLHJX010000408.1:0-3756 GCA_047619225.1 Candidatus Latescibacterota bacterium | reverse complement strand
CGACAAGCCCAAAATTAAAAAATTCTATATTAAAATTTTCAACAATCACATAAAATGTTATTAACAAACAATTTATCACAAAAAATTACAATTCGAGTGCATGTAAAACCTTAGAGTCTCAAAAATGCCTCAATCACTTATAAGTGGTTGAGGTAGATGTAATCAAAGCATTTGTATATTTACTTAAAATATACAAATGTTTTATTTATATGGTTTTATATCAATTTGTCTTCAAAAACATAAACTTATAACATTCAAAGACAATGTCCAACTCATTGAACTCAATCCTTCTTTAAGTATCCATTGAAAACCTAATCGGCAAACGCAGCATTTAAATTCTGTCGTCGTAAAATCACCCAAATCACCACCGGTGCACCAATCAAAGACGTCACGGCATTCAAGGGCAATGTCACCTGACTGCCCGGCATACGCGCAATCACATCGGCCAGCAAAGCCAATGTCGCGCCCAAAAGCGTGACCGATGGCATCAGCAATCGATGATCAGATGTATTGAGCAAACTACGACATAAATGCGGCACTGCAAGCCCTAAAAATGCAATCGGCCCGCAAAATGCTGTGGTCACACCTGCCAAAACAGACGCACCACCCAACGTCAAAATCCGCACCCGCTTAACAGGCACCCCCATACTTTGGGCATACTTTTCGCCCAACAACAACGCATTCAATGGTTTCATCGTCAAAAAGGCCAGCACCAACCCCATCCCAATGGCAGGCGCAAACACAACCATCTGTCGCCACGTCACGCCACCAAAACTGCCAAACGTCCAAATAATAAACGCTTGAATTTGCTCGGGAATAGCAAAGTAAAGCAACACACTCACAAAAGCACTTGTGGCATATCCAAACATCAACCCCAAAATCAACAACGTCATCACACTCTGCACTTTGCGTGAAATGAACAACACACAACCCAGCACAGCAGCCGCCCCAAAACTCGCTGCAAACGCCAAACTCAAATCCCCCAACACACCCAAACCCGCCAACAGTGCACTGCCCACAGATCCAAATGCCAACACCACAATGGCCACACCCAAACTCGCACCTGAATTAATCCCCAACACAAACGGATCGGCCAAAGGATTGCGGAACAACGTCTGCATCTGCAAACCACTCACCGACAATGCCGCCCCCGCCAACATTGCTGTAATCGCTTTGGGTAATCGAATCGTATGCACAATCGTCGCCCATGAAGACCGCGTACCCTCACCTCCCAAAAGCACCGACACAATATCCCCAATCGGTATCCACACAGACCCCAACGACAGACTCAGTGAAAAAGCCAGCAGCAACAAAAGTCCCAATCCCAAAATCAAAAAACCACGCGATGATGTTCGCTGTTCCATTCACTCACCATTCTCGGAACACGGGGATAAATCCCCGTGCTACAATTAAAAAACAACCCAACTTCGAGAAACTGATCGCTTTTACCAATACGGGGATAAATCCCCGTGCGATGATTAGAAAATGCTACGGGGTTGCCCAACATCCCTGGCCATACTCAAACGGTATCCAAATTCAAAATCTGCGCCAACAGATCACCATCAATTGTCGCTTCAACCGCGTCGGCCAACCGGTCATAATCTGGTAACCGATTATCAACCGATCCACTATGACACCACCCCAACTGCATCAACCATTGTTGGCGAAAATCATCATTCTCAAACAGACCGTGGACGTACGTGCCCCACACCTTCTTATCGCCACTCGCAGCCCCATCCAAAATCTGAACAGATTGTCCACTACGCTTCGTAATCACGCCAAAAGCTTCAACACCTTCATCTAACTTTGTATCACCCACATGAATTTCGTATCCCTTTAGCACCGTTCCATCTGTCCGTTCCAAACAAACTTGGTGCGTCTGTTTCTCAGGTGCAAAATGTGTCTCAACCGACAACAAATCCAATCCATCCATCACAGTTGAAGACGCACCCTCCACACCCAAAGCATCCACCAACCGCCGTCCCAGCATCTGATATCCACCACAAATGCCCACCACTTGGGACCCGGCTTTCCGCGCGGCTAAAATAGCACGGTCTAACCCTTGCTTTTGCAACCAAGCAAAATCAGACATCGTTGCCTTAGTACCTGGCAAATGGATCACGACAATATCAATCTGCGCACGTCCAACCCTATCTACCTGATCCAAAACCACAGCATCTTCATCGGCAATATTCAAATGAGGCAAAAACGGCACCACACCCAACGTGGGTACACCAAACGCTTTCTCACGAAAATCTTCAAACACATCGTCAAGCCGAGCGCCACACCAACCAAAATAAAAATAACGTGGTGTTTTAAAACCCACCATCGAATCCATCGTACTGATCACCTTAAACAACACAATGCCCGGCAAACCCAACACCGCATACCAGAAAATCGGCGATACAAAACCATCCACAGTGCTCTCACTCAAACTCTCCATAGCGGCACGCCGACAAGCTGCCCCATCCATCACCGTCGTATCGCGCCCCACCAACATGGACGTTTCATAACGCGTCTTTTCTACATCCCCCGATTGGGCTGCCAGGTCAATGGCCAACCCGTGTTTGCACAAATCTTTGAGCGCAGCCAAACGGTTCGAAATCGTACCAAAGCGCACGCGATCCCACACAGCCGCAAATGCATATGCCGCTGCAGAAACCTGAGGCTCGTAAAGAACTGGCTTCAGATTTTTCTTCAACAACAGAAAATCATCCGCGTCCAACCGTGTTTCCATCTCCACAAAAAACTGATCCTCCTCAAAACCAAAACGCCTCAACGCATGAACCACACCCCGTGTATAAGACGGTTCCAAACCATTTTGCCAACGCAGTGCCTCTAAAGTGGCTTGACGCACAGCCTTACCAATCAATTCCCCCAACTTGGCGTGGTGCCCCGCATTTGTCTTAGGTTTCTTCGCCTCATCTAAAGGTGCTGCAATACAATATTGATCTGTCCCTGTTCCTGTAGCCAAATCTTGAGAGTATCGACTCGAAATGGCCAAATCACGAAGTGCTGCCGACTTACCCTCTGCCATCGTCACCACCGCACGCGCCATAGCACCTGGCGTCAATGGCCAATTGATCAACACCATCGTATTAGAGGTACTCAGTACCTGATGGCGGGTCAGCAACCAAAAACCGACCACCCCGCTTTAGGTTATAAAACTCATTTTGATCTATCAGTTCATCCATATCGCTTATCCACGCGAGGGGATAAGTCCCCTCGCTACGATTAAAAAGTCCCTGCGGAACTCCTTATCTTGCAACCCCAACGTTACCACAATTGAACCCTGCATGAGAACCTATCCACTACTTGTTGGATTAAAACTCGAAACAAAAATCAAGAAATCGGGAAAGTCAACAGAGCCATTGCCATTCAAATCAAATTTTGTATCAAAATTATTCTCACCCGCCTTTTTTCCAAAAACGTTTGCAAACGCCAAAAAGTCGGGAAAGCTAACAACACCATCGCCATTAAAATCACCTTGTAAAGAACTGATCGTTCCAATAAATGCAATACTCGCAGGCGGCAGTCCTGTATTAATGGGACCAGCCACAAGCTGATCGGTATTTACATCATAGACCTTCACACCACCCGAAGTTGGATCGCTAAAGCTGCCATTATCAAGCGCATAGAGCCGCGTGCCAAATACACCCAAACTTGAAACATATCCGCCCGATAAACCACCCAAACTTGCAGATACCGTCTTCGTCGTCAAATCAAAACCCTTTACAAGATTGGCAAAATTCGCAT
>JBLHJX010000407.1:0-3760 GCA_047619225.1 Candidatus Latescibacterota bacterium | reverse complement strand
CTTTGTTCCCAACACGCTCGCATTTGCCTATGGGATGTTTTGCCTAACACTTGATTCTTTACACTGCCAGATTTTTTTGGCAACCCGTGCCTTCCCCGCGTGGCCATTTATGGCAACGCGTTTTAGGGGTGTGGTATCCATTTTCATCCTTTACACATTGTGGCGAGTATCGTATCATTTAAGCTGTTGTTTTCGGGGAGGATTATTGGTTTTGGAGGATGAATGGCTGCAAGTTCAGCGCCCAAGCCTCGGTCATTGGGTGAGTTGATTTCTGGAACCAAAGTGCCAGCCAACACGGTGGGTATTTTTTGGCCGGGTGGCTCGTCTTTGGTGTTTAAGAGTGTGCGGCAACGGGTGTATATATTCGATCCTATGGTCGCAAGTTGGGCCAGTGGCAGTCGGGTGGGGCCCATCGATATTCGGCCCGATTTGGTGTTTTGTTCAGTGGCACCGGGTGAACATTTGGATTTGCCGGCCCTTACACATTTGGCCTCGGCATTTCCCGAAGCGCGGTTTGTAAGCTCAGCAAGCAGTCGCGATGCGATGATCGGTCGCAATGCCAAAGATGTGTGGGATGAAATCCCCATTGAACCGGGGCGAGTACACGCATTGGAGCAAGAATTACGATTAGACGTGCGTCAAGTGGGCGTAGGTGACAGCTTGCGTGTCCGTGTTCTCCATGGGGTTGATGGCAATCTAGCCCCCCCGTGGAATTTGTTGCTGAGTTTCTCGGGCGTGCAGGTTTGTTTGATACAACGTCTCAACAGCGAAGATGAGGCCAAAGAAATCTGTGAGGCCATTCGCCGACGTGTGGATGTTTTGCTTTGGTCTTTCCCTGGCGCGCACATGTCTTTTGCTGCTGACTTGCTCGATCAAATGCGCCCCGGTTATGCCATTCCATTTGCCTATGACCGTTTACCCAATGGCGGTGAACGGGCCCGGAAGTTTCGCGACTTGGCCACGCGCACACCGGGTGTGAAAACATACCTTTTCGCAGAAGATTATATGGAAGGGTTGCTCTATTCGCGCATTATGAGTCGGAAAAGCCGCTTTTAATACTATTTGCACCCAAAGGGAGATGGACAATGGCAGACAAGTTACGCGTAGCTGTATTGGGCATGGCACATGATCATGTGTGGACAAATTTGAGGGAATTGGGAGAATTAGAGGGTGCGGAGTTGATTGCTGGGGCAGATGAAAATGCCGATTTGAGAAGTCAATTTACCGACAAGACGGGATGTGGTGCGGTTTATGATGATTTTGTGACGCTGTTAGACAAAGAAAAACCAGATGCTGTGTTCTGTTTCACGGCGACGGCGCATCATGCCATTGTGGTTGAATTATGTGCCGCACGTGGTATTCATGTGATGGTCGAAAAACCGATGGGTGCCACATTAGAACAGGCCGATCGCATGTTGACTGCTGCACGCAAAGCCAAAATCACATTGATGATCAATTGGCCCACCGCTTGGAATCGGGGGTTGCGCACGGCGTATCGTTTGGTTAATGAGGGCGCTGTTGGCCAAATGTGGCAGCTGTTGTGGCGAGGGGGGCATAGTGGCCCCGATGAGTTGGGTTGTTCGGAGCATTTTTGTGGATTTTTGTTTGACAAGCATTTGAATGGTGCGGGTGCGTTTAATGATTATGGGGGCTATGGCGCCAGTATGTGCGTATTGTTTTTGGGCAGCCCGCACGAGGTGGTGGGGGTTGCGGGTCGGCTGTTAAAAACGCATTTGCCAGTGGATGACAATGGCATGATGATTTTGCGTTATCCTCACGCGATGTGTCGATTGGAAATGACCTGGACAGAAGCCGTGGCCCACAAGCCACCTCACGATGTGATGATTTATGGAACAGAAGGAACGATTGTAGCGGGGAGTAATACCGTTATGGTTTATACCCGCGATAACCAAGAGGGTGTGGAAGTACCTGTTGATGCTTTGCCTGAGGGGCAGAGCAATGGACCAGAACATTTTATAGCCTGTATCCAAGAGGGGCGCGAGCCCGAGTTTTTGACAAATGCCGATTTGTCTCGCGATGCCCAAGAGGTCATGGAAGCGGGATTGATTTCGGCAACCAGTGGGGCAACGGTATCGTTGCCAATTGAAGACCATTTGTTTCGGGAGTAAGGTATGATGATGCGATTGGTGGTGGTGGTTTTTGCATGTTTTGCTTTAAACGTTCAGGCGCAAGAAGAGGTGCCCGAGTTAGCTCCTGTGCTTAGTGCCACAGATTCCATTGATGCACTGTTGGTTGTGGTGCCAGTTGAACAGATCGTTGCTCATTTGGGCGATTCTTTGTTTTTGGTGCCCGAGCGAAAAGCGCGCATTTTTCGCGATGCCTATGGGGTTCCTCATGTGTATGGCCAAACAGACCAGGACACAGCTTTTGGTTTTGGATATGCCCAAGCCCAAGATCATCTCATTGAGATGGTGTTGAATTTTAGGCAGGCGAAAGGGCGGTTGGCAGAAATTAAGGGCAAAGCCCATATCGAGCACGATTATCGGGCTCTGTTGTGGCGCATTCACAGTGTGGCGGGAAGTAGATATGGCGACTTACCCGAATCGACGCGCAATTATATTGAGGCATTTGTTGCGGGGATTAATCATTATATCGCTGTACACAAACGGGTATTGCCCCATTGGGTCGAGGAGGTTCGCGGTGTCGATGTGGTGGCTTTGGGGCGCTGGTTAACGTTTCTATTTGCAGAACAGACGGGCCTGCCAGAGTTGCGACAAAAAGGGTTGATGCCAACGATGCCCGAACTGCCAGGGTCCAATCAGTGGGTGGTGGGGCCGTCGCGTTCGGCCACAGGCAAGCCCATCTTTGTGATGGACTTACAGTTGCCTTATAACGCCCCCTTTCAGATGTATGAGGCCCATCTGGTGAGCAATGAGGGCTTAGGCGTTTATGGTACCACCTTTTATGGTCTGCCCGTTATTTTTATGGGGCATAATGAACAAATTGCGTGGTCGATGACGACCAATGAAGTGGATGTATTTGATGTTTACGAAGAGCGTTTAGACCCGGCCAACGAGCACCGGTATTTTTACCAAGATGAAAAACAACGTATGGCATCGCGTGACATTAAGATTAAAGTACGCGGTGAGCCCGGGGCGGGTGTCTACGAAGTTGCGCGGGAGTTGCTTTATACCGAGCATGGGCCTGTGTACAAAACGATTGATCAGTGGGCATATGCGTGTCGAACGAGTATGGAAGATTTGGTCGATTTGGTTGGGCAATTGCATGCGATGAACAAAGCTTTTGACGTTAATGAATTTCGCCAGGCATTGGCTCGTTTAGAGTTGCCCGTTTTTAATGTGATGGTTGCCGATGTGTTAGGCGAGACACATTACGTTTTTAATGGCCGGGTGCCTGGGCGTTCTGAAGAATTTAATTGGCGAACTGCCGTCCCTGGGTGGACGGCAGCAACACAATGGCAGAATATCTTGACGTTTTCCCAATTGCCCAACCTTGAGAACCCTGTTGCAGGTTTTTTACAAAACTGTAATGTTGCACCCAATTTGGTTACCGTTGAAAGTGGTTTAGATCGCAATACTTTTCCGCCCTATTTGGGCTGGGGTGGTTTCAATCACCGAGGCCAGCGGGTGCTCAACTATTTATCAACGCATCGAGATATCACCGTTGCAGATATGCAAACCTTCGTGCATGATACTTATCTGATCGATGCCGAGGAATTAAAAGCATTGATTCTAAGGGCCTACAATCGCACCTGGGATACGGTGTTTGATCCGGGTGG
>JBLHJX010000406.1:0-3788 GCA_047619225.1 Candidatus Latescibacterota bacterium | reverse complement strand
CCTTCCCAAGATTTGTCGAGACGAATTGCGACGCCGGTGGTAATGGGTTCGTGCAATTTTAGCGACACATTTTGCGTTTGCTCGATGAGCATGTGATCTGCGAATAATTCTCTGCGGTCTTGGATATCGGTCATGTGTATCCTGATGTTTGAGGGGGTATTCTTTTGGTTTCACTGGCCTTGGGTATTGTCATGGTGCTTCTGTGTCGGGCTTATCTTTTTTACGGTATTCTGGATATAATCTCTTGATGCAATCTGGACAAATGCCGTGACTAAAGTCGGCTCCAGAATGGTTGCTGATATAGACTTCCACTTGATGCCAATAACCTTGGTCATCTCTAATGTTTTTGCAACCGGAGCAAATAGGTAACAATCCGTTCAATGTTTTGACGTGAGCGAGCGCCTCTTGAAGGTTGTGTATGAGGCCTTCTCGTTCGGCTTCTAATTGTTTGCGAGGTGTAATGTCACGTAAAGTGATCAATTTCCCTCTTTGATGTCCTTTGCGATCTGTTAATTCCAGGATGAGCAGGTCCAGTGTTTGGGCCGTGTGATTCTCCCGAGTAATTTCGTGGTGCACCTTTTCTTCACCTTGGCAGGCGGTTAGGAATTGGGGCCAGTCTGATAGAAGCGTTTCGATATTTTGGCCAATGGAGGAAGATGTCTCCACGCCGATGAGTGCTGTCGCCGCTGGGTTTATATCTACGACCCGATTGGCGGTGTCAAGAACGAGCACCCCATCACCCATGTTTTCAATGAGCATGTCGCGCGCAACGGGTACCACATTGAACAGGCGATATCGAAAAAGCACCCAAATCATTGCAATGCCCATAAGAGAAAAGGCAAAAGGAGATAGGTCCAGGTGTGGAAATGGGGTGAGGTTGGTGAGGTAGAGCACATTACCAATGCAGGGTAGGAGTGAACCGATTACGATGGTGAGAACTTGCTTGCGATACAGGGGGCCTCTGCGCCAACACATTTGCAAGATCAAAAACACCATTGCTGAAAACGAGATATAAAAATTGGCAATATGTACCCAGTACCACGCTCCCTTGCTTAGAACAAGCACTGCCATTCCGTGACTGATACCCAACTCGACCTTGCTGTAGAATAGCCCATGCCATTCGTTTGTCCAATGCAAAAATAGGGTTAGTGTTGGAATGACAGATAGAGCCGCTGTCTTTTGGCGTGTGAGCCATTTATCTTGGCCTGTGTACAATAAGGCAAAACGCAAACACCACAGCGACATAAAGGCAATACCGAGGTATTCGATTTTGAGCCAGAAGTACATCGTTTGTAATTCGGTATTTGCCAGTTCGAGCATATACGCAAATGACCATATGGTCGTGGCCAATTGAAGCCAAATAAGTGACGTCGCACCCGCTGCTGCTCGCCGTTGATAGGTGTACACTGTGGCCGTGGCGGATAGCACTGTAGATATAATCAAGAAGATCACGTAGTGATTGATAATCAAATTTCACTCACTTTCTAAGGTGCTTTGTTTTATGAATACCAATAATAGCCTCAACCTTTATTGGGTGCCCGTATTGTTGTGCGAAGTGACATCGAATGCGATGGAAGAAAGGGGCACGAGGCGGGCCCGACGGACGGGTGCGGGCATTTCGGTGTTGGCGCCTTTGATGGCCTTCCAGATGATTTCGCTAAAGAGCAAGTCGGGGATTTCGTCTACGTCGGATAGTTGCAACGTGTTAGAGATGGCCGCGCCATAAGCATCGGGTGTGTTGACGGTTGTGAGATCGATGTTTGTGGGCAACGTCTTGTAGGGCGTCTTGGAGAATGTGCCCGTGAAACAAGAGAACATTGGCGTGGCTGCGGCGTCGTATTGGCTCATGGGGGGCAGCCCCAAAATTAACTCAATGGTGCGCAACATACCCGACGTGGTGTAGAAGGTGCTGTCGGTCTTTTTGAGGCGCGACCACGGGCTGATCACATAGGCGATTGTTCGGTGGGCGTCTACGTGGTCTGGGCCGTTTTGCGCATCGTCTTCTACGACAAAGATGGCCATCTTTGACCAGAGCGAACTTTTGGATGCGGCTTCTACAATCATTGCAAGACCCTGATCGTTGCGTGCCATTTGCACAAAGGGTGTAAATGCGCCTGTTTGGGTGCCCGATGTGTGATCGTCTGGCAGCGAGAGCATTTGAAACCGAGGCACACGGCCTTCTTTTTCAAATTGGGAGAACTCGGCTATCCAGTCTTTTGCGCGTTCTATATCGGTATATGAATTACCTCGGGCGCGTTTGTAGGTGGGGTGTACATGACCGACCAGGCCGGGGAAGCGTCCTTCAATTTTGCCCTCCTTTACCGTGATCATTTCGCCGTAACTTCGGTAGCTGATGCCTGCCTCTTTGCACAGATCCCAGATAAATCCACCATCGGGTGTGTACAGTGCTTCTTGTGGGTCGCGCATTTGCCCTCTGCGCGAGTACCAGGCGGGCCACGTTTTTTCTGTGTAGTCGGTTGCGTAGGCAGCGGTTGACCAGGCGTGACCGTCTGCGCTTACCTCGGCGTCTACATAAAAGTTGTCGAGCAGAACGAAGTCCCGGGCAAGCGCGTGGTGGTTTGGGGTGATCTTTTCGCCAAAAAGCACCAAACTTGTATCGCCGTTGCCTTCGGGCATATCGCCTAACACTTGGTCGTAGGTACGGTTTTCTTTAATGATGTAGAGGACATATTCGATCTTTTCGGAGGATACGCCGGTTGAATCGGGCACGAGATGCGGCACAGGAGATGTGAGTTTGGTTCGTTCTAAGAGGTGATCGGCATAGGGTGTGTTGCGATAGACCTGGCGCGTAAGTCGTGCGAGGTCTTTTTCACGAGGGGTGTAAATGAGCGATACGGTTCCGGTGAGCACTTTGCCAATGAATTCGCTGCGTGGGGTCCAACCGTAGAAGGGTTTGTTGGGTTGTGGGCCACGTGGATTGGGTGCGCTGCTACCGCCTTTGGCATTGCCCACAACAATGCGCGATCCATCGGGTGAAAATGCCACGGCTGAAGGATACCAGCCCGTTGGAATAAATCCACGAATTTCTGACGCACCCGGTTCGCTGATATCCACCCAGGCCAAGTTGTTGTTGTCAGCATTTGCCACCAATAAGGTGCGTCCATCTGGTGAGAGCGACAGGGCATTGGGTGTGCTGCCCTCAGGGGATTTGGGGTAGAGCGTTGTGACTACGGTTTCACTTACCCGAAGGGTTTTTAGGTCGATGACCGATAAGGAATTGTCATTTGCGTTGGCGACGAACAACCGGTTGCCATCGGGGCTGATGACGATGTCGTTTGGATGACTGCCAGTTGTCAGGTTTTGTGTTAGTGTACCTGTTGCCACATCGATGATGCCAATTTGCCTGCGATCCCAGAGGCTAACATACAATGTTTTGCCATCGCGCGAGAAGGCAGATTGATAAGGAACGCCGTTTAGGGCAATGGACGAAAGGAGCGTGCCCGTTATTGGATCTACGACCCACAATACCTGATTGTGTGCGTCTCCAATGTAGAGCCTGTCGCCCGTGTTATTAAGTACGATCCCGGTTAAATACGGTTGTTTGACTTTGCTTGTATCCAGCACAATGGGCGTGAGAAGCGAAAGTGGGGCGTCTTCTTTTGCTGGATCATAAGCGAAACGTTCGATAACCGGGCGAGTACCTCCCGATGCGTAGAGTTGGTTTGTGTCTGCGTTGAAGGCCAGCCCCATCCACGTGGATTTGAGTGGTACGTGCTGAATCTTTTTCCCGTGCCCCAGGTCGATGACCGTGACGCCGTGCTCGTTCC
>JBLHJX010000405.1:0-3790 GCA_047619225.1 Candidatus Latescibacterota bacterium | reverse complement strand
GACCAAAGAAAAGGACACGACAAAGTACTGCAAGCCATGCCCCAATTGCCCGAAGACGTTGTCTACTTAATTGGCGGAAGAGGCAGAGAAGAAGATCGCTTGCGCCAAATCACAGCAGATCTAAAACTCGAAAACCGCGTCCATTTCTTGGGGTTTGTTGCTGATGAAGACCTGCCCACACTCTATAACTTATGCGATGTTTTTGTCATGCCCAATAGAGTAACCGAAGGTACTGCGTTGGCAGGTGACATTGAAGGATTTGGTATCACCTTTATTGAGGCCGGGTCATGCGAAAAACCTGTGATTGCTGGAAGATCAGGCGGCGCAGTAGAAGCCGTGCTCGACGGTCAAACAGGACTCATAGTTGACCCAACGTCAGAGAACGAGATCGCCCAAGCCATTCTCAGACTTCTCAATGAGCCTGATTTCGCCCGAGAGATCGGTCAACAAGCTCGGAAACGCATACAGAACGAACTTGATTGGCGCATCTTGGCCAAGCTCGTTGAAGAAATTTTATAGAATAGTAAACACAGGAAAGGAACGGACTCATGTCCGAAGCAAACCTCGACACAACAGCAGTACAAAGACCCGGCGCTTTTTTTGGCCACATCACCCAAAACGTGCGCAATTTGGCCCATGAATATTTCAAAACAGCTCAAAAAGGGGTTACTTTAGACGTTGGTTGTGGCAATGGCCTTTTTTTTGCTTCTCTACCCAAACCGACAGGCAAATTGATCGGCACAGATTTGGATCTCTCACTGCTTTATGAATCCAAACAAATCTTCCTAGACAATGACGTGGCAAATGTATCTTTGGTGCAAGGCAATGTCACCACCATGCCTTTTGAAAACGAGTCATTCGATAACATATTATTTTTAAACACGTTAATAAACATTCCAACCGATGAAATTGCCGATCAATTGCTCACTGAATTGATGCGAATTTGCCGCCCAGGCGGGCGTATCTTTATCGATATCAGAAACGCTGCCAACCCTATCTTGCGATATCGCTATTGGCGGCACAATCGCCGTGAAAACTTCACGACCCGGGGGTATCATTTGCGCCACTTGGCTGGTTTATTTGCAACAAAAGGGTTCAAAATCACACGCAAGACTGCCATTGGTCCCAAATTGCCTATCCTTGCATTGGGCTACTTCTTGGAAGCACAAGCACCTCAATAATTGACCGATACCGAAATTGAACTATATTATTAACTTATCTAACGTTATCACCCAACATATCGACTGATTTTTTATGAAAACACCCTCTGCCGGCACACCCATCTCTCCCCTCACGCTCCTGCGTGGTTTCTTGCCTATTGGCGGGACCGAGACTTTACAGAGGGCCATTCAAAAACAGTTGAATGTAACCTGGTGTGGCCTATCAGGGTCTGGTACCTCTGGTGTTTTTGCAACACTGAAAGCTTTACGCAAACACTCCGATAAGACCGAAGTTATCTTGCCAGCTTATACCGCACCTTCATTGATCTTGCCGATTCGCAAAGCAGGATTAACCCCAATTTTGTGCGACATCTCACCCGACACACTCAACTCGGGTTCTAATGAAATATTGCCGTGCGTGGGGCAAAATACTTTGGCTATTATGCCCGTACACATGTTTGGCCTGCCAACCGATGTACCTGAGATGAATCGCCAACTGTCAAATGAAAACGTCTTCACCATTGAAGACGCAGCCTCCGCGATGGGTGCAGAAATCGATAACGTTCCCGTGGCCACACAGAGTGACATTGGTGTCTTTAGTTTTAACCGAGGCAAAAACCTTTCTACATTTACAGGCGGAGCCGTGTTGAGCAATCGAGAAGATCTCATCAAAGATATTGACACAGAGATCAAAGCTTTTGCCCAGCCAAACTTTAAGTACGCGCTCAAGATTCGCACATTCTCGGTAGCGCTTTCTATGGTCGTACACCCGTTGGGTTACAGCCTGCTTCTGCCCTTGGCATCCAAATTTAAATACACATCGTTGCACACCGACTTTCATACGTGGGCCTACACGCACTACCAAGCACGTTTGGGCCTCCAGCTTATCAAAAAGCTCGAACAATTTACCAACCAACGCGCAGGCAACGCACAGTATCTCATACAAGCCCTCACGGATATCGAAGGCGTCAAACTGCCCCAGCTGTTGCCAAACAGTCGTCCTGCATATAATCAATTTCCAATTTTGCTGCCGGATGAAACAACGCGCCAAACAGTACATCAAGCCATTCTCAAGACGGGGCTTGAAGCAACCTTATTGTACCCAGATCCTATTCACAGACTTTATCCAGACATTTGGGATGGACAAGGCAGAGATCCCTTCCCCAACGCAACTACTGTGGCAAAAAGAATTCTGTTGCTTCCCGTTCATCCATTGGTACCCCAAGGCGCATTGGAACGCGCGGTGGAAGCCATTGCAAAGACGCTCAAGAAAATATAAATTCCCCCTATCGTCGTTCCCTTGACATCCCCACAATATGAGGTAACCGCCGTGATTGCTCGTAAAAACCTCCTAAGAAACGTGCGTAAAGCCATAACCCAACCGGGTTATGCCTATCGAACCGCATTTAAGCGTATGCGCTCGTACGCAACCTATAAATTTAGAGATGGATATAGCGCACCTCCCGAAACGGTCTCGCTCTTCCTCACCCTCAAATGCAATCTGACTTGCCACATGTGTGGTCAATGGGGTGACAATGGTGCCTTCAAAGAATTTTCGAATGAAACACTGAGAGAGCAACTCTCACTTGACGAAATTAAAAAGCTCATTGACAACATTGCCCCACACAAGCCCAACATCACTTTGTTTGGCGGCGAACCCATGATGTATAAAGACTGGACCGACGTTGTCAAGTACATCAAAAGCAAAGGCATGCGTTGCAACATGGTGACAAATGGCACGCTGATGTCTGTTTATGCCGAACGCATTATTGACTCGGGTATTGATGAAATCATCCTCTCGCTGGATGGCACCGAAAGCGTACACGATGACACACGCAACAAAGAAGGCACCTTTAAGGTCCTGACCCAAGGTGTTCGCGATGTGGCCAAATTGCGAAACGAGCGGGGGTTAAAGTTGCCTCACCTCAACATCAACACCACCGTATACGAAACCAACTATAATGACCTCAACGAATTGGTTAACATCGCCGAAGACATTGGTGCCGACAACATCAATTTCCACCACCTTTTGTTTATCAATCAGCAGATGTATGACCAACACAACGCTATTTTCAAGGAAAATTTCAACCAAATCACCCCCGATTGGGCGGGTTTTATTTGGAAAGAAAAACCGGAGATGGATCCTGAAATTTTAATTAAATCTCTCGAAATAGTTGAAAACAGAAAGTCACGCGTCAACGTCTCAGTATATCCCAATTACACACCCGACGAGGTACGCAGATATTACAACGGATTTGAATTTGAATCTGACAGTTACAAAAATCGGTGTGTCAGCCTCTGGATGACTGCTTATGTGATGCCCGATGGCGCCGTACGACCTTATCACACCATGAACTTCTCACCAGGAAATGTACTCAAAGACGATTTTTCAACCATTTGGAACAACAAAATTTATCAAAACTACAGGCGCTTGGTAAAAAAGCGTAAAAAGTTCCCTGTCTGTGCAAAAGGATGTACGGAATTGCATCGGTATTAATGGTGAATGAGAAATCAACGCACAGGCGAAACCTTAACGAGCGGAGCGAGTCATCAACGAATCAGATAACCAAAAGCTTGGATAACATGACAAGCTTCGTCTGTTCATCTATTATCATAGGTTTTTAGATAAT
>JBLHJX010000404.1:0-3794 GCA_047619225.1 Candidatus Latescibacterota bacterium | reverse complement strand
CCGAGGGTGCGGAATTGGTTCAAGGGGATGTGACCGACAAAGATGCCATGAGCAAAGCTTTGGATGGTATTGATGCGGTGTATCACTTGGCGGCCTATCAAGATTATTTGCCCGATTTTAGCACATTTTTTAATGTGAATGCGGGCGGTACGGCATTGTTGTATGAAATTATTGTGGAGAAGAACTTGCCCATTCAAAAGGTGGTGGTGGCATCGTCACAGGCAGCTTATGGCGAGGGCAAATATCGCAGTCAGTCGGGGGAAATTTTTTATCCCGATATTCGGCCTGTAGAAGCGTTGGAGCGCAGTGATTTTGAGATTGTGGGGCCAGATGATCTGGTGGCGGAAAGTTTGGAGACGGATGAGGCTGTGATCAAACCACAAAATCAATATGCGATGTCGAAGTACACACAAGAAATGATTGCGCTAAATTTGGGCAAACGGTATGGCATCCCGTCTGTGGCGATGCGGTATTCGATTGTTCAGGGGCCAGGGCAGTCTTTGTACAATGCATACTCGGGCGCTTGTCGGGTGTTTTGCTTGTCGCTTCATTTTGACCATCGGCCTCCGGTGTATGAAGATGGTTTACAGTTGCGTGATTATGTGAATGTTGAAGATGTGGTGCGTGCCAATGTCCTTGTGCTTGAGAAAGATGAGGCCAATTACGAGATGTTCAATGTGGGTGGTGGAAAAGCATATACGGTGTTGGATTTTGCGCGTATTGCTGCACAGGTTTATGAGAAAAATTTAGAGCCCGAATTGACAGGCGCATTTCGTTTTGGCGATACACGGCATATTGTGTCGGATATTTCTAAGTTGAAGGCTTTGGGATGGGCACCCTTGTATACGCCAGACAAAAGCGTGCGTGATTACAGAACTTGGTTAGAAGATATGGACAATGTGGATGATGTGCTTGCATATGCACAGGAACGAATGAAGTCTTTAAATGTGCTGCGGGAGGTGAAGAAATAGCTTTTGTTTGAAAAATTTAAACTGGGTTCAGTGGTAGATCTTTGCGTCGTGCTTTGGGTGCAATTGGAGCAGGTTCTTAACGCATGTTGCTCCGAAGTAGACCATTGGTGTTGGGGAAATGTTCTGGGTTCGCACGGGCTTCATGGGAGTGAGTTATGAACGTATTTTTATTGGCAGGGGGATTGGGTACGCGGTTGCGTCCGTTGACAAATCATATCCCCAAGTGTTTGGTGCCGGTTCGGGGGCGGCCTTTAATTGATTATTGGTTCGATTTGTTTGATGGGCTTGGTGTGGATGAGGTGTTGGTGAATGTGCACCATTTGCCCGATCTGGTTGAGGCTCATTTTGTTGGCCATCCTTGGCAAGATCGGGTGCGCTTGTTTCAGGAACCCGAACTGTTGGGGAGCGCGGGCACCGTGCGTGCAAATCACGATTTTGTAGGGGATGACGATTTTTTGGTGTGTTATGCTGACAATTTGACGGATACAGATTTGTCAGTGATTTGGAAACGTCATCAATTAGGTGATTCGGTTTTGACCATGGGGTTGTTTCATACGCCTTTTCCAAAGGAGTGTGGGATCGCAACTTTGGATGATGAGGGGCTGATTGTGGATTTTGTAGAGAAGCCTGAGAAACCGGCGAGCGATTTGGCCAATGCGGGTATTTATGCCGTTTCTTCAGGAATTTTTGAAGTGATTGGTGATCAGCCTCCGCCTGTAGATTTTGGTTTTGATGCGATTCCCAAATTGATTGGGCGTATGGCCGGCATTGCTATTGACGGTTTTTTAATGGATGTGGGCACACCTGAACGTTATGAAGCTGTGCAGAGGTTATGGTCGCATTAAGCGGGCAAGGAATGGAGTTGTGGCATGTTGTTGCAAAATGAAATTGCAAGTGTGTGGCGTCGGGTGTTGGCAACGGTCTTGGATTTGGTGATTTTGCATTTGGGGTTGTCTATTGTTACGCGTGGGATGGTGTGGTCTTTTGAGGGTATGTGGCTTGTAGAATTTGCGGTTGCGGTTTTTTATTCGGGTCTCTTGCTTGGGATGCGGGGGCAAACTTTGGGGAAGATGGCATTGGGGCTTCGGGTGATTCAGGCGGGCGATGGAGGTTTGGGTCAAGGCCAAACGTTTAAACGTGCGGTGTTAAAATGGTTACCTGTTTATGGTGTGCTTATTTTATTTGCTGTCTCGATACCTGAAGAATTGCGCAATCGGGGTGTGCAACGAGAAATGATCGAGCAGGTGGAAATAGATACGGAATCTACAATGCTTTATTCATCTGTGATGTTGGTAGGTTCGGGGTTGTGGTTGTTCTTACTTCACAGTGCCAGACGCCATCCCGATGGTCAGGCATTGCATGACCGTTTGGCGAATACGTATGTGCTGAAAACAATCTGATATATTTCAACTATCGGGTGCGTGGAATGAAGAAGGTGGCGCTTTTGCCTACTTTTTCTTTTGTGTTATTGTCAAGAATTGTAATTTGCAGATTGTAACGGCCTGAGACAAGATTGGTGAGTGGCAATTCTAAATAGGTTTCGGTATCCAGATCAGTTCCTACTTGTTCAAAGCTGAGTCCAACAGACTCGGCTTTTTTTGTGCCCCCCAAATTGCCCAAAAGCGGAATCAGTGAGAAACTTTTTTCGTCGCGTCGTTGTACCTGATATGAGATGTCATAACGCGTTTGGCCAAATTCATCGTGTGTGAGGTTATAGATTTCGAAGTAGAGATACATCGATTGACCGGGGGCAGATAAAAAAGTCGCTGATGGTTGGGGTTGTATGTAGTAATTGCCCCTTACAAAGGTAGAATCTGGTGCCTGAGATGCATCGAGAATCTTCGATGCCAGTTGGAGATCACTCATGAGCAAATGATTTTTTTGACTGTAGTCGGGCAGTTTGAGTTGGGGAAGTTGATAGACACCCACTTTGTTGGAGCCTTGTCGGGCGGCTTCAATGGCGAGTTCATATTCTCCGGGTGGGGCCCAGTGATCTACTCGACTGATGGCGTGAAGCCCTCGGTCTCTGTTGTCATCGTTTATGGGAATAGCGAGCGCGTGTTTGGTTTTTTGATACTCTAAAGCGCGTGGATAAATGAGTGCCGTGCGTCTTTCAACAATAACGATGGTATCGGGGTCGGTGGCCAAAGCGACATTGTCGATTGGCAGCGCAAAATTGATTTGAAGCTCGGTTTGACCGTCTGGGCCACGAAAGGTGAGTGCGTCGAAGTAGAAATCGAGGGGTTCCAATGTTTCAATGTTATAATAGTCTGGCGTTGTGGCGGCAATGGTTTGCACCAGGGCGGCGGGTGCAAATTCGTTGAGACGTTGAAGTATTTGCATATAGGACTGGTCTTGATTTGAGTATTTGGCAAAGTCTTCTTCTGTGAGTGAGGGTACGGGCGCATAGCCAAAATTACCGGATAAAAATTCATCGGTGAAGGCGATTTCGATACCATTGCCCAATCCTTTGTAGATCCACACTTCCCAGGGGACAGAACTCCAATTGCTGGCTGTGGTTACGGGTTTGTATTGTGAAAAACCAATGGCATCACTTGATGGGTTGGAGAAACTCCCCCCGCCTTGTGTTTTGACTGGAAAAACTGGGCCGACAAAGCTTTCGTCGAGGGCATCGTTGCCATATAGTTGGTGTGCCATACCGTCTTGAATGAGTTGGATATCTAAAGGTACTTTGGCATTGAGGTCGTTGGATTTGGATCGAAAGTCGGGTTCGCCCCAACGTATATACACCTCACCTCGTTTGTCCCAAGGCCATTTTTTGCCATAGCGTGTGCGCGCCTGCCATACGCGTCTGTAGTGTTC
>JBLHJX010000403.1:0-3799 GCA_047619225.1 Candidatus Latescibacterota bacterium | reverse complement strand
ATTGAACCCAACCGTCGTGCGACAGCTTATGGTTTGACCGAACAAGAGTTGCGCGATGAGCAACCACAGATTTTTGAGTTGTTGAAGACCGAGTTTGAGGCCGTGATTGTGGGGTATGGCGATGATCGGGGGCCGCGCCAAATGTTGCCGCCGCAACCGCCAGGTATTCACAGTTTTGTGCTGCCGTGTGCCGAGTTTGAAGTGAAAGCACTGACGAATAATGGCGATTTTTTGCGGTGTGTTTTAAGTGGGAATCGGTTGCCTGCCGATGATTTGATTATTGCATCGGTGCGCCATGCATGGGCTGCACGCGCGTTTGATATGCCTTATTTGGTGGGCATTGGCAAAGATTTGTGTCGGTTGATTCGTGATGACTATGATCGGTTGAGTTCAATTCTGCGGCGGATTTCACAGTAAAGTAGGGGTTTGTTTTGAACGAACTTTGGAATGATTTAAATGGTCGGCCCATCAAAGACCTAAACAACGGCCAAATTGGCGTGGTGACAAAGGGGTCGTTGACGGAAGGGGTGGAGATGAAGCTGAACCCCGACCGCAGTGTGGAAGATGTGAAGGCGGGTAAGTTTGTGGTGATTGAGGGGTATAAGAATCAGTTTTTTTCTATGATTACCGACCTGAGTTTGGATGCGACCAATCCCGATATTTTGTTGTATCCCCCCCAGGACGGCGATCAATTGCTTCACAGTGTGTTAAATGGTGCCAGTACTTATGTGACGGTTGCATTGCGCCCGATGTTGATGTTGGAGGCCGGTGAAGAAGTTGTGGATGAACCGCGACCCGTGAAGACGATTCCAAGCCATTTTTCGAAGGTGGTAGAAGCAGAGGAAGAAGATGTGTCGCGGGTATTTGGCAGTGAAGATCGGGACGACCGATTTTTCAATATGGGTACGCCTTTGGATATGGATACACCGGTGTGTTTGAATTTGAATCGGTTTGTAGAGCGCAGCAATGGTATTTTTGGCAAGACGGGTACGGGCAAATCATTTTTGACACGCTTGGTATTGTGTGGAATGATTAAAAAAAAGAAAGCTGTGAACCTGATTTTTGATATGCACAATGAGTATGGATTTCAGGCGATGAAAGAGGGCAATTCGGGTGATAGTTTTGTAAAGGGTTTGAAACAATTGTTTGGCAATCAGGTGGCATTGTTTTCATTGGACCCGGCCTCTTCGCGTCAACGTGGCATTCAGCCCGACCATGAAGTACACATTGCCTATGATCAAATCGCGGTGGAAGATGTTGTGGCGTTGCAAGATGAGTTGCAATTGAACCCAACGGCATCCGAATCGGCCTATTTGGTGGCGGCGATGTATAAAAATAAATGGTTGCGTCAGTTGTTGTCGGTTGAGGGACCCGATGTTGAGAAGTTTGCCGAAGAAATTGGCGCCAATAAGAGTTCCTTGTCGGCGCTGCATCGCAAGTTGAAACGCATTGAGGGTTTCCCATTTATGGTGACCAAGCTCGATGGCGCGGATGCGGTAGATACGATGATGGATTATATTGAGCGGGGCATTCATATTGTGTTGGAGTTTGGTCGGCAGACGAGTATGCTGGCGTATTTGTTGGTGGCCAATATTTTATCGCGTCGAATTCACGAGCAATATGTTAAAAAGAGTGAACAGTATTATGCATCTCAAAACCCGGCAGACAAACCGAAGCAATTGGTGATTACCATTGAAGAAGCACATAAATTTTTGAACCCAACAACGGCCAAACAGACGATTTTTGGGACCATTGCGCGAGAAATGCGCAAATATTATGTGTCGTTGCTGGTGGTGGATCAGCGACCCTCGGGCATTGATGAAGAGGTGTTGTCGCAACTGGGTACAAAGATTACCGCATTGTTGAATGATGAAAAAGATATTCAAAGTGTGCTGACGGGCGTGTCCAATGCTTCGGGCTTGCGCAGTGTGCTGGCAAGTTTAGATTCTAAACAACAGGCTTTAATGTTTGGTCATGCTGTGCCCATGCCAGTGGTGATTCGAACGCGCAATTATGATGAAGAATTTTATCGGGCGATGGGTGATTTGACGGAAGAAGAAAAAGTTGTGAAAGCAGAGGCGGCTTCTGCTGCATTGTTTGGCGACTGATCACAGAAGAGTACTGAAAAGACAAAATTTTATAGATGCGCAAAATGAATGTATTTTGCGCATCTTTTGTTGTTGGGCGCTTTGTTGAATTTTGGACTTCCAAATTAAGAAGGTTCGTGTTATCATGTTCTTTGTCCATGTGTGTTGATTTATTACCGCTTTGAAGAGTGAGGGTGTTTGTGAAGCTGATTGTGCAAATTCCATGCTTAAATGAAGAAGATACTTTGCCTGCAACGGTGAAGGATATCCCACGTGAGGTACCGGGTATTGATACAGTTGAAATTTTGATTGTTGATGATGGGTCAACAGATCGAACAGTTGAGGTTGCACGGGAACTTGGCGTGGATCATATTGTTAAGTTTCCCAAGAATAGAGGTTTGGGATATGCGTTCAAGGCAGGGTTTGATGCGTGTTTGAAATTGGGTGCGGATATTATTATTAATACGGATGGGGACAATCAGTATTATGGGCCGGATATTGCGGCATTGGTGAAACCCATTTTAGATGGCAAAGCCCATATTGTGATTGGCGATCGGCAGACGGGTGCGATTGGTCATTTTGGGTTTTTGAAGCGGTTCTTGCAAACTTTTGGCAGCAAGATGATTAGCCGGTTGGCACATGTTGATGTGCCTGATGTGGCCAGTGGTTTTCGGGCCTATTCGCGTGAGGCGGCTTTGCATTTGTCGATGTTTACCGATTTTGATCATACGGCCGAACATGTGGTACAAGCTGGGCAAGATCGATTGGCCGTTGAGATTGTGCCGATTCGTACCAATGCCAAGACACGTGAGTCGCGGTTGTTTAAGAATATTGGGGAGTTTGTTTTTAAGTCGGGCATGATTAGTTTGCGTACTTATGCACGATACAATGCCCTGCGTATTTTTACGGCATTTGGGAGTGTGGCTTTTGTTGCGGGTATTATTTTGGGTTTGCGGTTTGTTTATATATATTTTGCGATGCCCGAGCAAAGTGCCTTGCATGTACAGTCGTTGATTTTAGCGGCGATTTTGTTGTTGGCGGGTTTTCAGATGTTTTTGACAGGGATTGTTGCTGATCTGATTGCGACCAATCGGGCTTTGTTGGAAGATATGTCAACGCGAGTACGGCGGTTAGAGTTGGAGGATCAGGAGACAGAATAGAAGCTTAATGCCCAACGCTGGGGGGCTGAGACATTGTACATAGTCGGTTTAAACTTGAGGAGATTTAGATGGGTAAAACATATCAGTCGGTAGTCATTAACGCGCCAGTAGAAAAGGTATGGTCGGCGGTTCGCAATTTTCACGATGTGTCTTGGGCGCCCAATGTGCTTGAGTCGTGCGAGGTGGTGGGTGATTTGGTTGGGGATCAGATTGGGGCCAAACGTGTGCTCAATGGTGCATTTCATGAGACGTTGCAAGAGCTGAGTGATTTGGATCATCGCATTCGGTATACAATAGACAATGGTCCAAGCCCTGTTTCGGCAGATGATGTGCAAGGTTATGTGGGTGTTTTGGAATTGGCACCCGTGACAGAAGGTGGTGGGACGTTTGTGCAGTGGCATTCGAGTTGGGATGGCGCTGAAGAAGCCTGCGATTTTTGTCATAACATTTATGTGGCGCTGTTGGGTGATATGAAAAACTCGTGTGAAGGATAAAAGGCAGTGAGACGGTAGATGTGAAAGGTAAGCAGAAAAAACAAAACCCCGCTGATTA
>JBLHJX010000402.1:0-3838 GCA_047619225.1 Candidatus Latescibacterota bacterium | reverse complement strand
ACCCAGAAATCACATGTTGCAAAAACGCCACTTGGGTTGCCAAGCCTTCAAATTGCAATCCACCAATCCGATCCTCCGGAGAATCAAACTGCGCCCGAATATCGTTCAACGTTGTAAACAGCAACGTCGGAAACCCCGCCAACGCAGGTGCCGCAGCTTCTACAGGCACCGTCTCGGGCACACTGCCCAACCCTTGCCGACTCAAATCTTGCTTTAAACCATTCGACAATATCTTCTGCCCGCCCAACACACGGTCTTCATAACCCACAGTCAAATCCAATAACCGATCCAAAATCGGTGGCGTAGGCAATGCAATGCGATAAGGAACCACCGGTTTATTGACAATAAGCTTGTCACTACCCACCAACAAATCCAAACCCAAAAACAAACGCAGGTCAAAATCGTCTAACCGATCCATCAGCACGGTTTCTTCAGGTGTCCAATCTTTCAGGTCGCGCATACGCAACTCCGACGCCACCTGAAGCAACGGCACAAAGGGGCGAATACCTGCCAAATTTAAAAAGTGCCCATCCGTAAAAACCACAATCACAGTCCGTTTCGGAGGCGTCTTTTCAAACACACGCAACAATTCCAACAAACCCGCCGCAGAAGCCGCCTGTGCCGCCCCCGGTGCCAAGGCTGGCACCGGTGACATGGCATCATAGTGCGCATTCAAATACACCGCTTCATCTTTGAGTGTTGCATCCGTTCCCGGAATAATGCCAATCAGATTGCGCCCTTGCGCGTTTTTCCACGTCATACGACCCGACAAAAGCACCGTCGCTTGTTGTGCCGCCAAGCTATTGATCTGTGTCGCATCAGAAACATAAAAACGAGGCAAATTGGCAGGCACATCCAAAAACTTCAAATCGGCTTCTTTGCGATGGGCACCTTCCCCGTTGCGAAAAATAACCGCCTTCGCCCCCAAGTGAAAAAACGTCACCCAGCGTTCGCCACAATCATAATCCAACACCACAATGCGATCTTTAATTGGCACCCCATCTAACGCGGCCAAATCACCATTTCCACCATCGACCAACACACCCGAAATGCCATCCGGTGGCAACGTGGGTGTACGAACCAAGTTGGGCCACATGCCGTATAACCGTACTCGATCATCACCAGCAACCAACTCAAAACCTTCATCCATAGGCACAGGCACACGAAAATGATGGTAATAAATCTCACCCACACCTAATTCGCGCAACTGTCGCTCAATCTCCTCTGCCGCCAAACGGCTTCCGGGATATCCCGTCATCCGGGAATCAACCGCAGACAACGTTGTAACCGTCTGACGCAGTCGGTTGACCATGTCATTGGCTTGGGGGGAGGAAGTCAAAAGCAAAATGAATATGAGAAAGTATTTTTTCATAAATTGTGTCTTTGGTAGAACCCATTTTTTATTTATTGTTGCCTTCGGCGACCTACTTTCTTTAGACGGCCAAAGAAAGTAGGCAAAGAAAGCCGCCTCTGCGTGGGGCTTTAATGTACTTCAGTGTTTTTACGAGCTTAGACCACCCTCACCAGCCCGCGCAGTTCCCACACCCCACCCTCGTGTTCCACACGCCCCTCACATCCCCCAACACCACCCACCAACTGCACAACGGCCCACACCACCATCACATCGAGCAACCTCCGATTTTCCGCACCATTCCGTCCAGCTCCCGACTTCACTACAGCACCCATCCTCGTAGGCCATTTTACTTTGTACACCCACTGAGGGTATTTGCGGAAAATCAGCCTTCCCGGCACCTGAGGGACGGCATTTTTTGCTTACTTTTTTTTGCTGCTGAAAAAAAGTAAGGCGCCGCAGGCAAACTAAAAAAAACAAATTAAGTCTTTTATCCGTTAGTAAAATATAAAAAACCACCAACACCAATCCCCATTACCCAATCACCCGCATCGGAATCATCTCAGCATCTTGATCCACCTCAAAATCCAACCTCAATGTTTTATCACCCTGCTCAAACACAATCACCCCCGCACCCAACGGCGCCTCAATACCCGGCCCACCATAAAGCGGCCACGCATCATAATCCACCCGCTCACCATCCACCACATGATCCCCATCATAAACCATCTCCAACCGATGCCCATTCAACGCATCATACCGCACAACCCCCTGATCTTGCCAATCGTGCAAATCCAAACCCCGTTGGACAATCGCATCACAAAACGCATCAAACGACGCCACATCACTTGCCTCAACCGCTTCCACAACCAACCCCGCATGCACATCTTCAATACGCAGCAACCAACCATCCACCTGCTGATCTTCTTTAATCGACTCCCAGCGATAAGCCCCAATCGGACGAAGGCCCACATAAAAGTCATGCATATTGCCCACAATCCATCCACCCCGTTCAACCCACCGGACACTGCGCGGCAAATACAAATTCACATAGGGTGTGGCATCACCCTTGGGAATGCGATACAACACAAGCATCGCATTTTCAAATTGCATCATCTGCTCAAATGGCGATGCGCCAAACAAACGATCGGGATTTTGCAAATAAGGTTTCGGAGCTGCCACACTGCGCCCAATACTTTGTGGCACTTCACTCAAAAATGCGCTAAATCGTTTTGGGCTTAAATACGGGTGGTTACACACCACCGTGCCCTCGTGCTTGGGTGCGTCCCAAGTCAAATCCCACGCGGTCAAATCAATCGGTCCACCACACCCCTTTGGCAAACCCACCTGCGTCGAACCCAGTGCAAATGACCGGCTCAAATACGTATACTTACGCACGGGTTTTGTCTCATCTTCCACATGCCGATAGATAGTCCGCGGTGCCTTCGTCTTTTTCACCACACGCGGCACAGACCGTTCCCGCGCAAGTTCTGCAAGCAAAACAGGCGGTTGATAATGTGCCGTAACGGCCGGGCACATCCCCGCCTGAATGTGCATAGGGTCTTCTCTTTCATCACCAAAATAATAGGGCATCAACGCCGCCGATGTACCCACATAATGCCACGTATTTTCCCGATACCCTTCTCGGCAATGCCCCCCTGCCCACGCACCCGCAAAATACTCCAACGCCATATCGGCAATCAAAAGCGTCGCCATTTTTTCAGCTTGTTTGCGCAGCCCCTCATCTTTTGCATGATCGGCCAACGCAATCATCGGTGTCACGTGCCAACCGTGATACTGCGACGAATCATATTCATGATGCCCCGTTCGTGCCGTGCGATCGATCATGCCACCCAACCAACGCATCGCCTCATCGCGCACCACACAAGGCCGCAATCCATTCCACATCACAGATTCATCAGGCCACATTTCGGCTGCCAACAAATGCCCCACATAATACATCAACCAATGATTTTCCGTATTACCCCGATGGTGCAAACCTTGGGTCATAATCTCACGAATATGATCCAGCGTGCCATCCGTCAACCGGTCCTGCCACCGACACACCAAATGCATCGCTGCAAACACGTCAAACGTCCCCGCAGCAACACGCCCAAACGCCCCATTCTTCTCGCCACCAAACACACGCTTCACAATGCCTTCAACCAAATCGGTCTTTTCATCCAAAGCAAAAAGCGCGTGACACGCATAGATCGACGTCGGGTTATCCGCCACCTGTCGCAAAAATACACGTCCTCGCGCTGCCAATTGTTCCCGATACATCGCCTCTGTCATACCCCACCTCCCGGTGGCAAAACCACGTCAATACCACCCGGCAAATCTGGCATATACGACCAGCCATTACCCGCATCCTTTGTCACCCAAGCCCCCCCCGGCACACACCCAGCAACCCACAAATTTCTCTCTTTTAAATGAACACCCACAGCCCGTACCTGCCCATGCAACCCCACCTTTTCCCAACCCAAA
>JBLHJX010000401.1:0-3850 GCA_047619225.1 Candidatus Latescibacterota bacterium | reverse complement strand
TTCCCCTTCGGGTATTCATGGCTACACGTCGCCAAAAGAAGAGGATGTGCCTTTAAAGAGTTGGATTAGGGAATATCAGGGTGAAGACGCGGTGATGCCTTAGCATATTTGAATGGATTTCTTACACTATGCACTCTTTTGAAAGGAGACAGATATGAATAAAAAAGTGGAAAAACCCAAACTGAGGCATATGGCGACGCTGGGATCTCTGGGGGGATATGGCAACAAAAACGGAGAGTGGAGCGTAGAACAAAAACTTCAGGTGATTAAAAAGGCTGGGTTTGACGGGTTTGTGGGGCGTGTACCTTTGGTGACTCGGGAGCATGTTGAGACATCTGGATTGTTGTTTGCCGCGACGGTGGATATACAGGTCATTTCTGAGATTCGGGGCAAGCTGAAGGCTGTTCGAGAAGTTGGTGCTCGGTGTGTGAATGTGCAGATGTTGAACCACGATACAACGACCAAACGGGCCGTGGAAGTTGCTCGGCGGGTGATTGCGACGGCTGATGATTTGGGCATGGATGTGGCGATTGAGGTGCATCGTGATACGTGTACAGAAACGCCGGAGAAAGCTTATGCGCTTGCTGAAGGATTTGAGAAGGCGGAGAAGAAACCGTTGAAAATGACTTGGGACTTTTCTCATCCCGCTGTTGTGAAACATCTGTCGCCGCCCTATTGGGATCGGTTGGCGGAACGGACAGATCTGATTCAGTATGCGCAGCAGTTTCACTTTCGGCCTTTTAATGGGCACCATGCTCAGATTCCAGCTCTGGGGCGGAGTGGACAACTGACACCGGAGTTTTTGGATTGGTTGGATTTCGCAGAGCGTGTGATGGCGTGCTGGTTGGAGACAGCTAAACCGGGCCAGGAGATGTTTTCATGCCCAGAACAGATTGGCGGGGGGTATTTCCTGTCGGTATTTGGAGATCGGTGGAAAGATGTGTTGGCAGTTCGGGATGGGCTGGAACGGGTGTGGCGGAAACAGGTGCGGAAGTGGAAAGCTTAAATATTTTTGTACGTCCTAAAGTTCGATATTGCACGGTGACTCCGTGTGATTGGTGTGTAGATAAAAAGGCCAACCTTTTAACAAGGTTGGCCTTTCATAATTATGGTGAGTAGGCACCCGGCCCACTATGGAAGGCTTCAGCCACCGCCTAAGGGCATGGACATACTTCCACCACCGACACCGACACCGCCATTGACGGCAAAGGCAGAAAACAGTTTTTCCAGTTTCTTGCTGTCGCAACAGGGGCAGCTTGGTTTTTGACTGCCTTGCACGAGGGCTTCAAAGGCTTGGTCACATGTTTTGCAGCGGTATTCATAAATAGGCATTTCAATATCCTCCACATTTTGGGTGTTTGTCCAATAGGTAGTAATATATATAAATGAACCCAAAAAACGCGTTTGATTTATTGGGGTGTATATTTTGTAAGCAAGCCTTTTACTTGTTTGGCGCGTAATTGCGGCGTGCCGGTAATGGTGTATTCTTCTTCGCTGAGTTTGTGGCCGAGGATCTTTTCAATGTTTTGCAGAAAGCCGTAGCGGTTGTAGGCATTGGTTTCGTTGAGGGACGCAATGAGGTCAGGGAGTTTTTCGGTGCCCCATTTGGAGTGTGCGTAAGAATCGGCGGCGACGAGTCTAACTAAGGGCACGGGGTGCGTGAGCCAGGCTTCACCTGCGGGGCGTTCGAGTTGTGTGCCAAATTGTTTGGTGAGGGATCGGGACATGGTCACGTTTTTGCCCCACGTTTTTTGCAGTTGGTTGTGTGTCCAACCGAGAGATTTGTCGAGGTGGCACAGGTTGCAGGCGTTGGGCATACCGGTGGCCAAGATCTGAGGGTCGGTTGGTGAGGCGATTCGGTGCGTGCGGTTGGTGAGGCCAAAGCCTTGCACAATACGGGGCATGTGACAGTCGAGGCAGGAGGCTTGCTCGGCTGTGTGACGGCTGTGTGCGTTTGCAGCTTGGGCAGATTGCAGTTCTTGGTGGCATTCGACGCAGGTGTTTAAATGCTTTTTGAGGTCGGGTGAACCGGCTTTGGGGCCTACAATGTGTGTGTTGTGGCAGTGGGTGCAGCGCATTTCATTGACGCAGCCACCGCGATCTTGTTCGATCGATTCCATTGAGTTGACGGCTGCCGATCCGTCGGGCCAGTTGTCTTTGGCGCTGGCACCGGAGTGGTGGCATTGGCGACAGATTGCGTTGACCACTTCGGGTTTTTTGCGCGCACCTTTGTAGTCGGGTGTCCATTTGTTGAGCAAGGGGTGTGTGGGCACAAACCGAATTTCTTTGGCGTCTTTGGCGTGTTCTCGCCCGCCAAAGTGACAGCTTTCACAACTGATACCAACGGTGACAAGACGGTCTATGGGCAGCGCTTCTTCGGTTAGGTAATCTTGATCGCCAGCTTGTTCGGCAAGGGCCTTGATGACGTGTTCTTCGAGGCCGGGGCCTGGGGGAAAACCTGAGAGAATGCCGTCGGGGGTGAAGATTTTGTAGAGGCGCAGGTCGTAGGGGTAGGTGTTGTGGCAGCGGGCGCAGCGTTCGTTGAAGGCAACGGTGGTAGGCGCAAAGGGATCGTGGCGGAAGCTGCCGTCGGGTTTGTGTTCGGAGCCGGGGTATTCGGTGGGTTCGAGGTAGCTTTGGGGGAACCATTGTTGTCTGTTGACTGAGTAAGAGAATCCGAGGCGTATTTCGTTTTTATAAATGGGGTCGTTTGCAGGTTCTGGGCCGTGGGTTTGAAAACCGACGTAGTTTTGTTCGTAACGCCAGCCAATGACGCGGGAGATTCGGAATTGTCGCAGGAGTTGTTCTTCACTGAAATATTCAATGAAGAATTGGCCGTTTTGTTTGCGGAAGACGGCTTTGCGATTTCCGTAGGTGAGGGTGGCTCTGTCAAAGTTGCCCAAGACGGTTTCTTCGGTGGCGAGCATATTCATTCGACTGTGGGGGTGCTGCTGCCAACTGGCGTAGTTTTCTTGGTGGCACTCGGCACACGCTTCGGGGCCGACGTAGTCGCTGGGGCGAATGTTGCTGTAAGTGCTGTCGCCTTTGGTTTGCTTTTGAGTGGGTGTCGGAATTAGTGAGTCGGTTGACGTTTGGGTAGCTGTTTGCGCTGGGGGATTGGGGTTTTGGGTGCAGGAGGTGAAGAGGGTTATTGCGACGAGTAGCCAGGCTGGGACACGGGGTAGACGAAACGGGTGGTCCGTGATTCCTCTTTGAAGTGTTGTGTTGCGTGCTGGAGACAATTTTGATCCATTCTTTTTTGGGGCACTGTACGTTTTGGGTAGGTGGGGAATAAAACAGATAATGGGCTGAACTCCAAATGGGAAATGTTCTATTGGAACAGAACTGTGACGTGGCATTCCTCAATATGGCGCCAAAAAGGATACAAAAGCCATTTGCGGTTTCTCGCACGCCAAGGTTTCATGTTGCACCTTGGCGCGACACCTTGTGTGATGTCTATCTCTTTCCTGACATGACAAAAATGAACTTGACATAGATATGTGAAATGATATACATTTGTTCACTATTTAATCGCATTTCATTAAATTGTTTAAATTAGGGGTGTTATGATAGATTTGTTTCCTTTTTTGGGACGTATGCCTGAAGGCGTAAAAATATGGGTTGTGCCCTATAATGATTCCAATGCCCTCAAGATACCTTTATTTGAATCTGTTAAAGCGGGCTTTCCCTCCCCCGCAGAAGATTATCTTGATGCCTGTCTCGATTTGAATGATTTGGTCATTAAACATCCAGCGGCCACATTTTTTGTCAAAGTGGATGGTGATTCTATGATAGACGTGGGTATTGAGTCGGGTGATGTGCTTGTTGTCGATCGGGCATTAGACCCGAT
>JBLHJX010000400.1:0-3893 GCA_047619225.1 Candidatus Latescibacterota bacterium | reverse complement strand
CACATCGACAGGCACTTTCATGCCAGCTGCTTGTTGAAACCAGTGTACAATACCGCTGACTTCGTGCAGTGCATTGCGAAGCGGTTTGCCCTGTTCGAGCGTCAGTAATTCTGCCAGATCTCGTATTTGGGCCTTCACAGCGCGCGCACATCCGATCAGTGCTTTTTTGCGTTTGACCTGATTATTTTGCCAATCACCAAAAGCCTGATGTGCCGCACGCACAGCCTCTTCAAGCTGTTCAGAAGAACAATCCGAACATGCAGCGACAACGGTTTCCGTTGCAGGATTGATAACATCAAACGTGCGATCAGATTCGACGATCTGGCCGTTTATGACCATTCCAAATGTGTTCACGCAGTAAATCCCCGATTTTAAAATCTAGGCCACAACTTCTTGCCATTTTGCTTTTGCGCCCGACAGAAAGGGCGAACCGTGCGATACAAAAATGGCATCAAATGTGTAATCCAGCAATTTGCGCGATGATTTGGCAGCTTCCGCTTTGTTTTCCATCGCAAAACCGGGCATGGGGCTCAAGCCTTTGGGAAACATGCCAATGGCGCTGAACACTTTCATCGGAAGGGCAAAATCCCCCTTCTGGTAATTGAAAATCGCATCGCCAACAATCAGCGCACCCTTGCCACCAGAGTGCAGCAATATCGTTTCTCCTGGCGACATGCCGGGCATGTCAATGCCAGACAACCCGCCAGGGAGCTCGTCACCTTCCCCAAAAAAGGTGTCTACACCCGTTTCTATTTTTGACACAAGTGCGCGATTTGCCAGCACGGGTGTTTTGTAGCGGTCGCGATAAAAACCGGTATGCCGCACATGGTTGCCACAGGTAATGATGATGTGCGTGGGGGTGCCCAGACCTTCGAGCATTTTGAGGTCTGATTCTGGCAAGTGACATGGATCAACCAAAATGACAGCATCTTCCGTTTTGACCACGTGCATGGCCGCCTGCATACCCATCGGGCCACCCATGGGTACTTTGGCAACGGCTCTGTATATTCCCGGCAAACGTTCGGCCAGTACTTCTGGTTTCATGTATATTTTTCTCCCACTGAGAGTGTTTGGTCATCCTGGATGATTCTGTCTTCAACGATAGGCGGTTTATCACAAAGAGAGAAAAATATTGCGTACCCGCTCAGGCTGCTTCGAAACAGGCGTGAAAGCCGAGATGAATGGGTGCGTTGAGTTCTAACATCGCCACCGGCCCACTTGCAACGTCAAAAGCATTAAAGATGGCAAAGAAGCTCTTGCTCTGTTCGGCATCAAAAACCTGACATATGATCGCGCCCTCGTCGCAGTTGGGGTTGCCGACAAAAACGGGTTCGCCACCCAGATAGTGATGGGTAGGGGTCTGATAGATGTCCTGTGTGTTATCCCACTTGAGGTGAACGAGTTGGTCGAAAAATTTGCGCCCCGATTTGGCCGTGTTGCTGATGCCCAGCACCCAGAAATCTTCACAACGCAACCTGGCTTTGCGACCGTCTATCGCAGGAAAGTCACACATCTTGCGGTAGCTCAATTTATGATGTTCGGTGATTTCACATTGAGATAGGCTGACCTTCATGCGAAGCGCATGGGCTTCGCGAACGTCAGAAAATAAGTCGGGAATGATTTGATACTGGTCATATACCGGCTGATCCAGTTCAATCATGTCGATAATGAGATTTCCATCCTCTTCAAAGGCATTTATCAGGTGCAAACAGTAGTTTTGCCCGATGGGGATGGAGGCAACTTCTTCTCCTGTTTCGCAAGAGATAATGAGTAAGCGACTTCCGCGTTCTGGTTGCCAAGTGAGTGCATCAATGATCGATTGGCCGTCGGACATTATTTTGCCCATATCCAGCACATAGGGGCTTAAATAAAATACCGCATAGTGTTTGCTAAGCGCAAAGTCATGAATCGAGCATGGAGATTTGAGGGGAAACCGCTTGCGATAAATAAGACTGGCATCGGGTCCAAAACGATAGAAATTTAGCGTGGGATGGGTGGGTGAAAAAGCGATGCCGAAGTTGAACATTTCGCCGGTGTTAGGATCAAATTTGGGATGTGCAGAAAAGGGGCTGACCATATTGAGGCGCTTCCCAAAAGTGTAGAGACCCCGTGTTTCAAGGGTGATGGGATCAAGTTCATAGGGCACCCCCTGTTCGCCAAATGCCAAAAGGGTGTTGGCAAACGGATAGACACTGACATTAACCGGCGAAGCCAGCGCGAT
Organism: Candidatus Latescibacterota bacterium; assembly: GCA_047619225.1. GTDB lineage: Bacteria > Latescibacterota > UBA2968 > UBA2968 > UBA2968 > JABIFK01. Next base: position 1,672 of record JBLHJX010000400.1, on the reverse strand, counting down.
GCCACGGACGAGTTGGTCGCCATCAAAGGCCGTGCCAAATGCACGGTAGAGCGGGCGACCTGCCTCGGTTTCGTCAACAAATTTCTGACTGCGGACAAAGCGGTGTGTAACCTGAACCTCGTCTTCTAAAAAACGGAGGGAACAGACCATACCATCACCATCTAACCAATGTCGATATCTCAAGTCGCCATGCACAAAACGCGCCGGACCGTTTAGATAGTAGGTACCTCGGATAAATTCTGGAATTTCACCCGTGATCGTGCCAATTTTGTAACTGTCTTCATGCACATCAAGCATAAAGACACGTTCCAGCATGGAAGCGTGATTTTCCATCATTGATTCTCGTAGGTTGCTACATTTGAAAACACAGTCTCATGATTTGCTGTGTTGTTTTGATTAAGTCACCGATAAGTTTTCGGGTGTGTGTGTCGTGGCGTCACGAAATATTTCCAGACCATCAGGGCAAAAAGACCATTGATAGGGCACGCCAGATTCTCTGTGGGTTTCATAGTGTTGTCGGATGGCTTCGACATCAAATGCAAAATCGCCAAGATCGATGGCATTAATAAATGCGTGATTGGTCAATACGGATTTGTCTTCGAGCACGATAGAACACATATAGGCCAAAAAATAACGTGCCAATTCAGAAAGACTTTCGACCTGATTTTCCAGGACCTGGCGAGCTTCTTCAACAGTGAGGCCAACTTGATAGAACGTTTTTTCTGCGGTCTTGAGGGGTTCTACTTGGGTGAAGTCGTGAAAAATGGGATCGGCAAAAGGTTCTCGATGCTGTTTTTTCCATTGGTAGAAACCACTGATAAAGTGCTGCAGATTTTTGTTGATGGGCCCCAACACGGAGAAGTGCTTGAAAAACGACAGGACAAATCGGCGATCTGCGCACAAATCATTAATGAAGGGAAATACAAAGAAGCTGAAATAGACAGCGAGTTCCCAGGTATATTTGATGGAGAAAGCTTCCTGATCACCCAGTGCATCGTAACTGATTGCATAGGTGGGTAACAAAGACTCGTAGATAGATCGCACCATCAACTCATAGAAGGTGCATTTATTTTCCAATTCTTGTGCATCGTCAATTTTGATGGCATCGACAATTAAGGTATTGTGGAACGCTATAAAATCACTTCCGGGGCTATAAAGCGGGTCAGTAAACCGGCCAGCTTCGCCCGTCATGGCCCAGCGCGCCTTGCTAATTGTTTGTCGGCACCCATAAGAAAAAGACTTATAAGAACTCTTAGCAAGAATTTTGCGATTGGGCAGGTCACGTTCAAAAAGCGGAAATCGCGCACAAATCCATTTGATCAATTTTTCGGCCGTATTAACTTCCTGATGATCCACAAGTTTGTTGTCATAGACCAATCCCAAACTGGTGAGCCCTTGAAGTGGAATAACCCAAAACCAGAATCCTTCCCCCATGAAATGATTGGTGGCCTGCCAACATGGGAGATGGCCAAGATGCATTCTATCCCGTGTTAAACGACGTTCTTTGCGCGATTGGTCGGTCAGTCTGTCAATATCGACCAACCCATCCACCCAAAAGAATGTCGAACCATGATCGATGGGATTTGTTTCTTGTAATGCCATCTGACGTGCCAGCACCCTGATGCGACCCGACGTATCGACAACCCAGGCAGTTGAGAGGCTTTCTTGCCGA
>JBLHJX010000399.1:0-3897 GCA_047619225.1 Candidatus Latescibacterota bacterium | reverse complement strand
TGCATTCTTGAAACCGCTTGGAAAAGAGGGATAAGCAAAGGATGGTAGAGATACCTATCCTGAACACCATTCTAAAAAGTGCATATATTTTATTTTTTGATTGTTTGCCTTCGGCGACTTACTTTTTTTCAACAGCAAAAAAAAGTAAGCAAAAAATGCCGTCCCTCAAGTGCCGGGAGGGCTGATTTTCCGCGAAAACCTTTACGGGATGCACAGAATAAAATGGCCTGCCACCGTGGGTGCATTTAAGAAATAAATCGTGGGACGGAATAGCGCGGAAAATCGGTGGTCGCCTCATGTGATGGGACTCGTGTGCGATGATTGTAAAACCCAAGAAGTGATAGTGTCATAACCTACCATCAAATGAAACAAGCAATGCCTTGAATACAATCCGCTGGTGGTGTGGGCCGTTGTGCAGTTGGTGTGTGGTGTTGGGAGATGTGAGGGGCGTGTGGAACACGAGGCGGGGGGTGGGAACTGCGCGGGCTGGTGAGGGTGGCCTACCCTCGTAAAAACACTGAAGCTCATTTAATGCCCCACGCAGTAGGGCGGTGGCACGTGAGCTGGCGAGCGTGGGGGTGTGGAGATTTCTTTGCCTACTTTCTTTGGCCGCATAAAGAAAGTAGGTCGTCGAAGACAAAATAAAAAAAATGGAAGTTTATTAATCGTAATGACACCAAATGCAAAAGTGTATAGAACATGCTTGCAACCATATTTGAAAACGTTCAATGGATATTCTCTTGAATCGGATACAGGCTTGATCTTCGGTAAGGCAGAACGCCAAAAAGTCACAGATCTTTAGATCTCACAAAAAAGGACCCTCATGAAACCCAACATCCTATTCGCCTTCGCCGACGACTGGGGCCGCTACGCCAGCGCCTACGCCCAATACGAAGGTGACAAATCCCTCAACGCCCTCATCAACACCCCCAACTTCGACCGAATCGCCAAAGAAGGCGCGCTCTTCACCAACGCCTACGTACCCGCCCCCAGCTGCACGCCTTGCCGAAGCTCCGTCCTCTCCGGCCAATACTTCTGGCAAACGGGCTTAGGGGCCATTCTCCACGGCGCCAAGTGGGATGAAAGCATTCCCACGTATCCGCTCGAACTCGAAAAAGCAGGCTACCATATTGGCCACACCTACAAAGTATGGTCTCCCGGAAAAACCCAAAACGCACCCTATGGTGCCGAACGCACCCAATATCAATCCGCTGGTAACCACTATGGGCGCTTCTCATTTTATGCCACCGACAAAGCAACCGAACATGGCATCGAAGGGGCCAAGGAACTCCTCTACAGCGAAACCCGTGACAACTTCAACACCTTCCTCAATGCCCGCCCAGAAAACACACCCTTCTGTTATTGGTGGGGCCCCACCAATACCCACCGCAAATGGCAACGCGGCTCAGGCAAAAACCTCTGGGACCTCGAACCCGACGACCTCAAAGGCCGCCTCCCCGACTTCTTACCCGACGTGCACGAGATTCGCGAAGACGTCTGCGATTACCTCGGTGAATGCCTCGCTTTTGATGCCGGTCTCGGCGTGCTCATCAAACGTCTCGAAGAAACCGGCGAACTTGACAACACCCTCATCGTTGTCAGTGGCGACCATGGCATTCCAGGCTTTCCGCGTGGCAAATGCAATCTCTATGACATTGGCTGTGAAGTGGCTTTGGCGGCGCGCTGGCCTCAAAACATTCCCGAAGGCCGCGTCATTGAAGACTTCGTCAACATCATGGATCTCGCGCCCACCTTCCTCGAAGCCGCCGATGTTGAAGTTCCAAACACAATGTCTGCCAAAAGCCTCTTACCTGTTCTCAAAAGCAATCAAAGCGGCCAAGTCGATTCCAAACGAACCTTTGTCGTCACCGGACGCGAACGCCATGTCTCCTGGTCTCGCGATGATTATTTGCCCTATCCACAACGTGCCATTCGCACCAAAGACTTCCTCTACATTCACAACTTTGCACCCGACCGTTGGCCCATGGGGGACCCCAAAGGCCTCGACGACCCAACTACAGAACCGCCCACTTACGAATCGCTCTCCGAAGACACCTATGTCGCCTATCCAGATATGGATGCCAGCCCCACCAAAGCTTGGATGATTCATCACCGTGCCGAAGAACGTGTGCAACGCGCATTTCAACTCGGCTTTGGCAAACGCCCGCAAGAAGAACTCTTTGACCTGCATGCAGATCCCTATTACATGAACAACATTGCCAGCGATCCGCAATATGCCGAAAAGAAGAAAGAACTCGCAGACAAACTCATGCAAGTTCTCCACGAACAAAACGACCCACGGGTTGTTGAAGAACCTTGCCGATTTGAACACGCGCCTTACGCAGGAAAAGTAGAAGAGTGAACACCCACTCAATGAGGAGTTCCCATGTCCGACCTTCAAAACAAAGTCGCCCTCGTAACAGGCAGTGGGCGCGGCATAGGCAAAGCCATTGCCATTGCCTATGCAAAAGCAGGCGCCCACTTGGCACTCTCTGCACGCAGCACAGATCAGCTCAATCAAACTGCCGAAGAAATTCAAGCACTCGGTCAAAAAACCGTTATCGTTCCTGCCGACGTCACAGACGTGAATCAGGTGAAAATATTGGCAGACAAAATACGCGAAACATTTGGCCGCCTCGATATCTTGGTCAACAACGCAGGCGGTGGCATCGAACGCAGTCTCATTCTTGAAAGTGATCCCGATCTCTGGATCAAAGATGTCACCGTCAACTGCACCAGTGCCTACCTGGTGACTCGGGCATTACTCCCACTCATGATCGAATCCGGTGGTGGCAAAATCATCAACGTCGGCTCCGGTATGGGCCATCGCCCAGGCCCCAATTCATCAGCCTATCATGTAGGCAAAGCAGGCATGTGGATGTTCACACAATGTCTCTCCGAAGAAGTTTGGGAACATGGCATCGACGTCAACGAACTCATTCCTGGCCCCGTGGCGACCGACCTCACAGATGGCCGAATGAAAGTCGGTGGCCCGCCTCCTTTTGCACCCAGTGAACACGTCAAAACCCCCGAAGACGTGACACCGCTTGCACTTTATTTGGCCACCCAACCCAACGGCGGTCCGACAGGTCAATCCTTTAGTCTCACACGCCGCCCCATTTAACCTATTGACAGGAAAAACAAGATGAGATTAGAAAACAAAGTCGTTGTAGTAACAGGCGCCGCAAGTGGCATTGGACAAGCCACGGCCATAAACTGCGCCCAAGAAGGTGCAAAAGTAGCGGTTGTTGATTTGGATCAAAAAGGCCTCGATAACACAATAGAAATCATCAATAAGGCGGGTGGATCTGCACAAGGGTTTTCTGTAGATGTCAAAGAAGAAGATCAGGTGCGTGCCCTATTTGACAAAATCGAAAACACGTTTGATCACATCGATAGCCTTATTCACGCGGCGGGTATTTTGGAAGGTGCGTTGGTCCCCATTGACGAATTTGACGAAATGACTTGGGATCGTGTGATAGACATCAACCTCAAAGGCAGCTTTCTCGTATCCAAATACAGTGTGCCCTTGCTCGAAAAATCAGGAAAAGGTGTGATGGTGCTCATCGCCTCAGGCGCAGGCGTAAAAGGCGGGAGTTCATCCATTGCTTATGGTTCAAGCAAAGGCGGGGTTCACGGCCTGTCTCTTGTGCTGGCGTCACAATTAGAACATCGCAACATCCGCGTTCATGGCGTTTGCCCAGGCAGCATCGACACCCCGCTCAAAATGCGCGTGGTCGAAAAACAAGCCCAACAGGCCAACCGCCCCGTCAATCAAATGGCAGCGGGTTTGGGTGACCCAAAAGGGGTGGCAAAAATCCTCACCTTCTTGGTTACTGATGAGGCCGATTATTTACGCGGCAGCCTATTTACCCGCTAAAAACATAGGAGATATTC
>JBLHJX010000398.1:0-3981 GCA_047619225.1 Candidatus Latescibacterota bacterium | reverse complement strand
GTACAAATGCATTCTCGCCGACACGCACGTTGGCATTTACAAAAGAAACGCCTGCCGTATCACGCAGAGTCTCCAAAAAGGGCGTGCCAAATGTAAATGCACCCACATCCACATGTGCCACATCATATTTCATCGCCCGCATCGCATCCACGTGTACCGCACAACGCAACTGATCCAATGCCGTATCACCAGCAAACAAACCACCCGCATCTACCAAAATCGCTTGCGGATGTTTATGCCGCAAATCACGCACCAAGGCCGCCCGACGTGCCACACCCCCCAATTGATTATCAGAGCACCCACAGACCTCCAAAAACCCTTGTGTATTGCCCGTATAAAGCAACACCACCTCCACCGCATCCACGTGCCCACACCCACAAAACGCTAAGAGCAGCGCGCAAAATGTAAATACCCTGCGCTGTGCGCTGTGTTTCCTTACTGCATTCTGCCCGCTCATGACAACATCCTTCCCACATCAAAAAAAGGCCCGATATGCTACAAACACATCGGGCCTCTATCATCAACCATCACCTATCAATTCAGCAGACCCAACCGCCCCCAACGAATCTTAGCAAACACATTCCAAAGCGGTTTTGCACTGTCCCACGAATAATAAATAAACAACGGGTGTGCCTTCACTTTTTCAAGCGGTACAGGCCCCCAAAACCGGCTGTCATAACTGCTGTCGCGATTGTCTCCCATCACAAAAATATGACCAGGAGGCACCCGATAAGGCCCATAATTGTCACGCGGCTGAGATTGCCCACCATAAACACGTGGATCTTCGTGCTTCACCCCAGGCGGGTTTTCAAATGCCTTGCCATCGACAAACAACACCTTGTCTTTTATTTCCACCGTTTGCCCAGCAGACGCCACACACCGTTTGATAAAATCGCGCGATGCATCTTGCGGAAACTCAAAAATCACCAAGTCTCCAGATTCAGGGTTCCAAATACCAGGCAAGCGAAAAGAGGGCAGCTTGGTATTGAAAAAGGGCAAGCGATCGGGAATCTGCGTACCAAAAGTCAGTTTGTCACCCAACACATAATCGCCTTCTAAAAGCGTATTCTCCATCGAACCCGATGGAATATGATAGGCCTGAACAAATGTTGCCCGAATGAGAATGGCCAAAAAGATCGCAATGCCCAACTCACGAAATGCACTGCGTTTGGGTTTTCCTTTTTCCTCAGTTGCCAACTTTCACACCTCCAAAATAGACTTACATGTCGCCCTTAGTATCGGGCAGCCAACCATTCATACCCATTGTGATCTTTAACGTTTCTCCGAGAAATAAGTTCGTTGAGGTTGCCCAGTCTCTGCCGACTTATTGGCCGCCAAACTCACGTCTAATGAGCGTATACCCTCTTCTAAGTCAGACAAGATAGCAGAACCATCCCCCGTGCGAATCGCATCCATAAACACTTCATCAATATCTTCATTCTCAGGCACAGGCCCTGGGTCGCTAGCGCCTTCGGGCAATACAGTCACACCATTTGTCCAAATCGATGCCCGCATATCGCGCATCACAATATCAATATTGCTTGCCCCACCGCCTTCGCGCAAAGCACATGTAGAACTCAACGTGCCCACAGCCCCACTCTTAAATTTCATTGTCACCGCATACACATCGGGAATGTCCAAATTTTCAACATCACCCAACACTTGTGTTGCATAATAGGCATGCACTTCTTCAACATCTCCCGCAAAATAACGCAACAAATCAATTTGATGTGTCGTCTGCTCCACAAGTTGCCCACCCGACTGTGCCATCACACGCCACCAGGGGGTACCCGGCAAACCGCCCCAACGATTGGTCATCACCATCGCAAGCGTCTTGTCTTTCAAAAACGTATGCCCTTGTTTTGCCCAACCAGAGTATCGAAGCTGATACCCCACCGATGTCAACACACCCGCTTTTTTTGTAGCCTCCAAAATCTCTAAAGCCTTCTCCATCGAGGGTGCAACCGGTTTTTCCAACATCAAATGGATGCCCTTTTGCGCCGCTAAAATTTCGGCATCAAAATGTGCAAAGGTTGGCACCACAACGTACATAGCCGTCAGATCTTCTTTGTCTAACATCTCATGGTGATCGGTATATGCCCGACCACCATATTCAGACGTGGCATCTTGTGCTGTGGTTTCATTCACATCACAAATGGCAACAATCTCCACATCGTTAATACCATGCAACGTGCGCATATGATTTCGCGCACGACCACCAGCGCCCACAAACCCAACCTTAATAGCCATTTTCAATCTCCTTATAAAACCAAATAGTGTGTTCGCTCAAATCTCACGCTAAAAAGATAGACCGCGTGGTCAAAACAGTCAAGAGGTAGAATCAGACGAGACAGGAGAATGGCTTTCATAATCACACAGATTGATTTTGGGTGGTGAGGGGATACCGTCTCATGTATTCTGTCTCCTTACTTATTTTTTAGCCACCGGCCCAGTCGGTGCATCCTTACCATATAACGCCCTGCCACGCTCATAAGAAACACCAACCTGACCATCTGCCACGTCTAAACGAGGCACGTTTTTATCAAAGGCATCTCGGTCTGAACCCCGCATCACGGCCATCTGTGCATCACTCATGCCGTCAACCAAATTGCCCCATCGGTTTTCTGGGTGCGTCAAATCTCCCCCACTCCGATTGAAATTTCGCGAGGAATACTTGTGTAAAACACCACGGCGGGGAATGTCGCTGTTCCAAGCCAATGCACCATGTGTTGTGGCACCATCACCAAAAAAGACCACATCTCCCGCCTTCATTTCCACATGCTTCACCAAACCCATATGGTCGTCACAAGATCTGACACCTGGCGGTTGACGATAGTAGGCCTTATGTGTACCCGGTACACATGCAAAACCACCATCGCCCGCATTGACATCACGCAACTGCCACGTGACCGTCACCGCTTCACAATAACTGCGCCCATTTTGATACACATAACCCCGTGTTGGATTCAATGGCTCATTCGAGTCGTGAAGCGCATGACCCGATCCACCCTTCACAGAACAAAATGCCGTACCGCCCCCCGTGCGCCCACCACTGGCACCCATCCAATTTAAACAGTGTTCCACAGCAGGGTGCGCCAACATCCGCCGAAAAGGATCACAATAAGGCGCTGGCAATTGCGTCAACCCATTGAGCAAAGGTCGCCCCGTGCCCGCCAAACTCGTTGAACCACCAGACAATTCTTCACCCACCACAACGCGATCTTCAAATTTATCAATTGCCGCATTGGCCTCTGCCAACCACGCTTCATCCATTACGCCACGAAGCACCAAATACCCGTTCAAATCCCAAAAATAAAACGCCTTCTCATCTATCGTCGAATTTGGATCCTTCATCAGTATAGACGGGTGAAACACTTTTCTGGATTCATCTAATTTCACCGTCTCACCATCGGTCACCAAACTCGGCGGCGGTGTCGTGTCTCGATACCCCGGTTTATACAACGACGCCTGTTGCTCGGGTGTCATTTCGGCCATCCATTCGGGTTGTGGCTGTTTTTCAGAATCGGGGGCCACACCCGCAGAACGCATCACACCACGTCCCACATATTCATAGGACAACAAACGCTGCTTTCCTTCACTTTGCCAAGGGCGCATGCCTTGCACCACACCCAACCCCACGATCAACAAATCGCCGGCCTTTAGCTCGGGTTGCATTAAAAAGTCTTTGTCATCGGCTCCCGTCAAAATATCTTCAGGTGTCGCCACATTCGATTTGTGCGTACCCGGCACCAGGACAAACCCACCATCACCCGCATGCACATCTTCCAACACCCAAATCACGCGCACGCCTTCACAAAACCGCCGACCATTTTGATGATAATATGCCACCCCGGGTTCACGCGGTTCATTGCCACCCACAAGAGGCGCAGAGCTATCATACGTCTCATCACACAAAATCTCAGGTTCGCGATCCAGCCGAAACCCTGGCCCCACAATCTGATTCAAATACCACACCAATTG
>JBLHJX010000397.1:0-4005 GCA_047619225.1 Candidatus Latescibacterota bacterium | reverse complement strand
CCACAAGGGGGTGGTGTTGCGTGCCAAAGTGATTGGCAATGGTTTGGGCATGGTTCAACTCATTATAAGACTGTTCTTCAAAACCAATAGAAAATGTTTGAATGGGTTGCTCGCTGAGTTGGCTCATGAGAGCTACGATGAAACTGGAGTCGATGCCGCCGCTTAGGAGTGCGCCCAAGGGAACGTCAGAGAGCATCTGGCTTTTGACTGCTTGTCGTAATCGTTCTTGAAGTTCGGTAGCGATCTCGATTTCTGATACGTTTTGCATCTGATCCGCAAAGGAGAGTTTCCAATATGGGCGGATATTTATCTTCCCAGCTTGCCATTGGAGCACGTGACCGGGTAGCAGTTTTTTGATGTGTTTATAAATGGTGCGATGGCCTGGAATATATTTGTATGTCAGATAAAGGTTCAGCGCCTCAATGTCCATTTCGCGAGGTATATCGGGATGTTGTAAGATGGCTTTGATTTCTGATGCAAAGACAAATGTTGAGCCGACGTGGGCATAATAAAGGGGTTTGATGCCCAAACGATCTCGCGCGATGAGTACGGTGCGTTCTTTTTGGTCAAAAACAGCAAACGCAAACATCCCGTTGAGCGGGTCAACGCAGTTTTCTTTGTGGTCTTCATAGAGATGGACAATGGCTTCTGTATCGCTTTGGGTAGCGAAGTGATGTCCTTGGCTTTGGCATCTTTTGCGAAGGTCTACGTGGTTGTAGATCTCGCCATTGAAGACAAGGTGACACGTTTTGTTTTCATTGCTTATGGGCTGATGCCCGCCTGCCACATCAATCACGCTGAGACGGCGCATGGCAATGCCGATATTGCGGTCTATGAGATGCCCACTGTCGTCGGGGCCGCGATGCGTTATGGCATCGTTCATTGCAAGCAATAAATCTTTTGGTACTGGCGTGTTGATTTCGCGATTTAAGATGCCGACGATGCCGCACATGGGGCTGTCTTTCTGCCTATTTGAGTGTAAAGCTTTAGATAAGCTTCTGCAACGGAACGCCACGATCTTTTTTCAGCATCTAAGCGTGCATTTTGGCCGAGTGTTTTTCTAAGTTCTGAATTTTTGAGCAAGGATAAAATGGCAGCAGATAACAGTTCTTTAGAAGATGCGGGTACCAACAGGCCTGTATGGCCATCTGTGATGAGTTCTTCGCTACCCGGGATCTGGGTGGCCACAATGGGCAAACCCGATGCCATTGCTTCTAATACGGCGTTGGACATGCCTTCAACAATGGATGGCAGGACAAAAATATCTGCTTGTTGATAAATGGATGGCATTTTCTCGGGGGGTTGGGCTTCAAACGAGATGTGATCGGCTATATTTAGCGCTTTCGCAAGCTTCGGTAAGTCGTGGCGAAGCGAACCATCTCCAACCATCTGGAGTTGCCATGGGGTATCTTGAATGCTGGCAAGTGCATGGAATAGAATATCCAGGCCTTTATAAGGTTCCAATCTGCCCACGTAGAGTATCTTTTTGATGGGGCGATTCGATTGTGTTACAGGGCAAAAACGCTGTGTATCAATGCCGTTTGGAATGACCCCGATTTCAAGTTTGGGGCTGATACGTTGTGCTATTTGGCGCAACCCCTCGCTGTTGGCCACACATGCATTGGCGCTGTGCCAAATGGGCAGGCTGATGGTTTTCATAAGTCCTGTAATGCCGTCTTTGCCGCCGTGTACATCGCGCCCTCTAAACGAGATGAGATAGGGGCACCCTGTTATTTTTTGGAGCAGGTACCCGATAAATCCCGAGGGTACGCCAAAAAATGTGTGAATAAGGTTAGGCCGGTTTTTAACACAATAAAGAGAACTCTTGACCATCACGCTCATGAGGTAGGAAATGATCTCGTGAGGGTGCGATTCCATAGCTTCTTTGCGCCAAGCAGGTACGCGGTGGATGGTATATCCGTCGCGTGTTTCTATTTTAGGCAAATTTGCATATGCCGTTGTCATCACGGTGATAGATGCCCCTAAAGCGGACAGTTCACGCGCAATTTGAATGGTTGCCGTTCCTGCACCCCCGCCAACGGGTGGAAATTCGTGATTGAGTATGAGTATGTTCACTGTTTTTTAAGAGGCTCTGTTGCTGCAATGGGGGTTCGCACAGGTGCTGGGGTGATGCGATGGATGGCAAACACATCGTTTTGATAGATGGTTTGAAAATGTTGGGAATTTTGTGAGACGATGGGATGGAATATGTAGTTGTAGGGGCCCACGGCAATATGTGAGATTTGATTTTCTTGGGAAAATGTGAGCAGTTGTTCAATGTCCCAATGTACTTCAAAGGTGTTATAACAAACGGCCGTGCGCGCACCCGTAAAGAGTTTCATGACTCGGGGGTGGCTAAAGATAATGCCCGATATATTGCTCTTGTGTTCACGCACGGTTTCAAACAAACCGCTGGTATTGGGGTCGAGTAAGATGTTTGCACCGGGTGATGTGGGGTAAAATACGAAGTATACCCAATACATTAAAAAGAGAGGCACATAAACGCCAGCTGGCGCAAATGGCCTGAGACGGTGTGTGAATCTAAGGCTTTTGGGCCATTTAGTATGGCGTAAAATAAAACTGAATGTCAGGCGAATGCCAACAAAAGCGTGAAAAATTAAAATAGGTATGATGGGGTATAAATAGCGAATGCTTTGATTCCAGCGATATAATAAGATCACAGACAAGTATGCCGCAAAGAACACGTCATGATATTGAATGCCTTTGTTTTTGATATTGTGTACAAGCCCACGCAAAAAGAAACCGATGAAAATCAACAAGGTACCGTTGTTGATGATCAAGAAGTGCAGTGTTTCTTCGTTTCGCGAAGGATAAAGTGATAAATACCGCAAAAGCCCGCGTTTGTACGCTACAATGTTTCGAACAAAGTTATGGTATAAGTCAACCGGGTGAAAGGACAAGTGCTCCAAATAGGTGCCGCCACTCCCAACGGCTTGATAAATGGCAACAACACCGATGAAGGCTGTGGCTGTGATGCCAAGGGTATAAAGCAGATGGCGGCGTTGGAACAGGAGAACAAAAAAGCCCAATGCGCCCATGAGAATTAGGCCTCGCGTGTGAAAAGCACACGCGATAATCATCGAAAAGGTGACCCATAAGGCATTGCGAAAATTGGGTGGTGATGCTAAAAAGCGATGTACTGCATAAATGCATACAAGTGTGAGGGCCAAAAAGGGTACGTCGCTCAGTACATTGTCGGCAAATTTGAGCATTCTGGGCGAAAGGGCTAAGAATGCCAAACTGCCCAACGCCCACCATCTTGGCAAATGGATTTGTACGATGCGCCAATATGACCATAATGCGAGTGCAAAAAATATTGCAACGGTGATTTTTAATGCCACAAAGTTGAGGCCAAACAAATAGAGGGCAGGTACTAAGGCAATGGGGAAGCCGGGTGGATAAGCACGTGGGCCAACGGGGTTTTTTACGGAATACACATACCCTAAGTCGGCATAGGGTTGGCCCTGTACCAATTGTTGGGCATGCAAAATGTATTGGCTAAAGTCTCCACCCCAGTTGTGGCCTTGTTTTACCGATGTGGCATGAAACAAAAAGATGAGTACGATGCCTACCAAGACAAGGATATTATCGTTTGAGGGTTTTTGTTTCACGTTGCGAGTTCCACCTGAACCGGATGAATCGATGGTGACGCGTTTGTTTTTAAAATATCGCAGACGGCTTCGACCACATCTTCTACATCTTGGTCGTTCATAGACGGCCCCAAGGGTAAAGAAAGGGTTCTGTCTGAGATATATTCGGCTTCTGGAAATTGCCCAAGCTGGTATCCCTGTATGTCGCGATAATAGGGTTGTAGGTGAACGCTGGTATAATGGATGCCTGTGCCGATATTGCGCTTAAACAGCTCATGCTGAAAGGCATCGCGTTCTATGCCAGTTTCTTTGGGATCAATCAAAATGGTGTAGAGATGGCGTGCGTGCACCGTGTTTTTTTCTATTGGAGAGGGTATTTGAATGGGTAGGTTTT
>JBLHJX010000396.1:0-4011 GCA_047619225.1 Candidatus Latescibacterota bacterium | reverse complement strand
CGTATAAATAAAGTGCCTCCTGTGATTGTTCACAGAAGGCACCTTCAAAAACATCGCAAAGAGTCTATACGCTTAGTTTATCGAATCATCGCTTCGCGCACACCCACGTGCACATCATCCTTTGCTTATTGCACCTGCTCCGGCGTGAGTTTCTTCCAATATTTAAGCAATCCCACAGCCGCACGCCGTTCCATCCACAATTCAGACGCAAACATATCCCGAGCAAGCCGAAGCAACTGCTCTGCCCACTTAACTACGCCACCTGAGCTTTCGTATAAGAGTAAGGAAATTTGAGAAAACTAACGAAAAAAACAAAAAAAAGCGCCTGCTAAAAAAGCAGGAGCTTAAAAACACCTTTTAAATCTTTACCAATCAGAGGCTCTATACCTTAAAAAAGCAAGACACAAACTGACCTCTGTTCCCTAACGGCTGATCCCTAAGACGTATGATCAGTCTGTTCGGGAAACAACTCCGACGTATGATCATGCGCCACTTTCCACACACCATCCTTTTTAACCCACACCAATGATGTGCGCCACGTGCCGGTTTTCACGGCCCCATCGGGATGCGTCACGGTGCCCACAGCATAACCTGTGGTCACTGCTGTATCGCCATATAACTTCACGTCGAGATGACGCCATTTCAACTTATAACGCAAACCTGCTTCAAATTCAGTATGCATGTAAGAGGCATTAAACGCCGAACGCGGCCCACCGTCACGCCCAAACATACTGTTTTCAGAAAGAAAAAAGCGATTCAGGTTTTCGGTATCACCTGCGCTTGCCGCCACAAGCAAATCTTGAGCAGCTGTGCGCACAGACACAGAATCGATATTGTCAGCCGAAGCAGGCAGCGTAAATGTCAGGCTGCCCAGAAGCAGCAAAATTAAAAACCGTTTCATCAAAGGTCTCCTTAACCCTCCCCAGGGTTTTTGTGTTCGTCATGTGATACGCCCGAGGAAGCCGAAGGTTCCCAATAGTTTCAAAAAAAATTAATACTTATCGATAAAAATCATTAACAAACATTATACAATTCGCACAAAACAACGTAAGTAGTTGTTAAAATACAATTTATCCGAAAAAATTTGATTTAGAACTCATTATCCTGGACAACGAACGCGATTCTACACGCAAAATAATCGACAAAGACTTTATTTTGAAACTTCCATATATTCCCAAGGTATAACCATCTAAACCCGCTAACAGACCGTTTCTCGGAGAATTCATGTTCCAAAAGCTGCGTAAAATTGCGTTTTGGCTCATCTTTATACTGGCCATCATCTACTTTGTGGCAGCTTATCTGACCAAACCCGCCCAAGACCACCCATTCTTCAGCCAAAGTAAAAATCGCGTCGAAGTCATTGCCCACCGAGGTGGACGGGGATTGTGGCCCGAAAATACCCTCTACGGATTCAAACAAGCCGTCGAACTTGGCGTCGATATTCTCGAAATGGACGTACACAGCACCAAAGACAGCGTCTTGGTCATCCTCCACGATAGTGCCGTTGACCGCACCACAAATGGCAAAGGTCTGGTGCGCGACTTCACACTCAAAGAACTCAAAACCCTCGACGCAGGGTATACTTGGACAAACGATGAAGGAAAAACCTATCCCTATCGCAACAAAGACATCACCATCCCCACCCTCACCGAAGTCTTTAACACCCTGCCCAACACACGAATGAACATCGAAATCAAACAAACCGAACCCAACATCACCACCGCATTTGGCAACCTCATCCATCAACATAATATGACGAACCAGGTAATCGTCGCCAGCTTTGACAGTGGCACCCTTAAAACATTTCGCACACAATTTCCCGAAATTGCCACATCAGCAGGGTTCGCAGAAGGTCTCATATACTATGCGCTCAGCCGCCTGCAACTCAGTGCGGCATATAGACCCAACGCGCACGCAATGCAAATGCCAAAAAAATTCAATCTACTAAACACCACCCACCCTACCTTTTTATCAACCGCCCGAAATCACAACCTCAAAATTCACTATTGGACCATCAACGATGCCCAAACCATGCAAACCTTCATCGACTTGGATGTAGATGGCATCATGACCGATTATCCCGACCGTTTGATACAACTCTTAGAGCATTGAACGCACAATCTCTCGACTCCGTTTCAACGCATCCAATGGATCGGAAATATCTGCCTTTAATTCCAAACTCACATTGCTCGCATAACCCAATTCATCCAATGCCTGCAACATCGCCTTCAACACATCCTCCGTCATCACCCCATCACATAGCCCCAAGTGCAAATCATTCTCCCCATCATTGTCATCCAAATGTACATACCCCAAGCGATCCCCTGCCAACGCAACCATCTCTGCCGGATTCTCATTGGCCATTTGCGCATGACCAATATCAAAAACCAAATACAAATTGGGATGCCCAATCTTCGCCAAATAATCCAACGTAAACGGCACCGTCGGCAAAATCGTCCCCGGAAAATGCTCCACACAAAGCTTCAGACCCAATTCCTGTGCCCTTTCAGCAAGAATGGGAAGCGGCTCAGCAAACCGATCCAAACAATCCCCCTCAGGCACCAAATACGCTACCTTCGCACCCAACGCAGCACAGTGTTCCAAAGCCTTAAAAACATGATCACGTCCAGCCTGTGAACCTTCCCCAGTCAATGAAGCTCCCTCTGGCATATCAGCCGAAGCCGCCATACAAGAAACCGTCAGCCCCAAATCACGCACGCGCTGCTGTAAATCGCCAGACTGTAACCAACTGGGTCGAATATCAATATGAGAAAATCCCGCCTCGGCAATCTGATCCAACGCCATCTCTTCCTCACACGTCAACGCCCAAATACACGCAGCCAATGCCATAAAACACTCCTATCTGTATGTCTAACCTTGCAAAAAACGAAACTATTGACTATTCATGATCAATGTATACACTTACATAAATAAACAAAAGGATCACATATGGCAAACGAATCATTCGGCCTCACAAAAATCCAGCAAATCGCCATCGGCGTCGACGACTTAGAAAAATCCACCGCATTCTACCGCGATCAACTCGGCATGCAATTTTTGTTCGGCGCAGGCCACATGTCATTTTTCAATTGCGATGGCCTACGCTTCATGCTCACCACCCTCAAACACAACGATGCAAACTCATTGATCTACTTCGACGTGCCCGACATCCAAACCGCCTTCGAAACCCTCAAAAATCGCGGCGTATCCTTCGACGACGAGCCCCATACCGTTCACGAAACAGATACCATGGCAATTTGGATGACATTTTTCAAAGATCTCGAAGGCAACATACTCGCAATTTCCAGTGAAGTTTCAAAATAATGACCCTCTACAAATCCCTCATCCGCCCACTCCTCTTTCAATGTGATCCCGAATGGATACACCATACAACCATTCAAGCTGGACGCATATTGGGAACATCCAAACCCATTCGCCACATCCTCAGCAACAAATACCACATCCAAGACCCACGCCTCCAAACCAAAGTATGTGGCATTCCCTTCCAAAACCCCATTGGCCTTGCCGCAGGATATGACAAAAGCGGCGAAGCCATCCCCTTTTTAGAATCCCTCGGTTTTGGCCACATCGAAATCGGCTCCATCTCCGCCAGCCTCTCCCACGGCAACCCCAAACCCCGCCTCTTTCGCCTCCCCCAAGACCAAGCCGTCATCGTCCACTACGGCCTGCAAAACGAAGGTGCCGAAACCATCGCCAACCGCCTCACCCACCTCCAACACAAACACCCCCTCGGCATCAACATCGTCAAAACCAATCGCGGCCTCCATGCACCCCCCGACACAGAAGACGACATCCTCACCGACTACCTCACATCCGTCCGTCTCCTAAAAAACAAAGGCAACTACCTCACCCTCAACCTCAGTTGCCCCAACACCGAAATGGGCCGCGACTTCTTTGCCGACAAAGAACACATCATCCGTTTTCTCCAAGCCCTCGCCAACGAAAACATCCCCTGCCCCGTCTTCCTAAAAGTATCCCCTATATACGGCA
>JBLHJX010000395.1:0-4024 GCA_047619225.1 Candidatus Latescibacterota bacterium | reverse complement strand
TTCCGAGTCAAACTCTGCCAAGGGCGACGTGACCTCAGACTCAAAATCAATTTCATCCAAATTCACAGTACCAAATCCACGGTTGGCGGCGATCAACAAATGGTTGCGATCTCGGCGAAACGGAGGGGTTGGCCAATCGGATGCAGGATCGTGCCCCATCAAATAGGCCCCACAGGCATCGGTTGCTGTGACTTGGTCACCTGCGATAAGCGCATTGCTGATGCGACCTTGTCCATCCCATTCACGGCCCCATTGACCGGTTAGCGCATCGACGATATTCAAAGCGGGATTTGTAATCATGCCCAAATCGGGCAACACGTAAGACAGACGAATAAAGTGGTGGTAATAGCTTCGAACACGGCCAACAGGCGGCGTGACGGGCGGCAAACCAAACAGGTTTTTCATACACAAAGTCACACCCATAAACAGGTGATTTTTCATCTTGGCAACCGAAACCACTTCGGCGCCATCGAAACAGGCGCTCAGATGATAACGATCAAACATCATGCCCCCGCCGGGAACCTCGTAGCTTTTAAACGGTCCCGCGTTTGAATCGACAAAACCCACGTCATATTTCTTCAAAATGTTGGCGTAGTTAAAGTTGTCGCCCATCAGATGGTCTTTGGTATATGGATTGGTGTCGGTTGCAAAAATTGGGGCCGTGGTACGCTCGCGCAACAGGCGCAAAACAGCATGAGCAACCATATCATCAACCAACTCACGACGACGACCAAAATAATAATGCAAACGGGCACGTAACTTCATCATATTAAACTTTATCACAATGCGGTCGGCTTTTTCTAATTTTGCCCAGGCGCGATCCAACGGATCTGTAATTCGGCGCAAAGTTTGATAAATTTCTTCCTGTGAAGCACGATAATCGCAGTGTGCCGCTCGAACTTTAAATGCCCGTTCTGCCATGGTTATTCCCTTTTAAAACAGTCAGATGAAACCCAAATGCAATCTACCCGTGTTAACCCTGAAAGTATCGTCTTGTACGCCCGTCTTGTCAATACCCATTACCACAAATCATATCCATAGGCTTTTCTTTTTGATTGTCCGTTCTTATGCTTCAACCACCGTCCACTAACCTCCGTCAGAGAATGTCTATGCCCGGCCTTGTAGGTTTCACCTCACGCACCCATTTATCCCCGCACGCATTAGACGCCCGTCTTAAAGCGCTCAAAAGCAATCTCATTATACCAAACGACCATACCGAGCACGATATCCTTTTTGGTCCACAAACGGCCGGCACACTCATATGCCCCCAATGGCAAACATCCCCCAGAACCTTTCAAAATAACACGGGAATCATCGCTTGGTTAGAGGGCGACCTGTTCAACCGGAAAACGATCACCGACCAACGCAATTGGCCCATGACCAGCGACATCGAACTGCTGATCTCACTGGTGACGAACCCCGACCATAAAAGCACCCTCAAAATGGTCGATGGCCTGTTTTCGCTCATCCTTTTAGACACCCACAAAAACCAATTGCATATCTTAACCGACAGATATGGGTTGCGTCCTCTTTATTGGCATGTCACCCCAACGGGTTTAAGTTGGGCTTCCGAAGCCAAAGCATTTCTAAAGTTGCCCGATTTTTCACCAACAATTACGCCCGACACCGCAACCACATTCCTCGCGACCGGACAACTGCCTCCAGATCAGACTTGGTTTGAAGGTGTGACACAAGTGCCGCCAGCGAGCCACATTATTTACAACACCGCCACAGGCAATCTCACGAGAGAACGCTATTGGTGGTGGGATCAGATCTCTACGCGCGTGGGCAAAGTCAACTTGACCGATGCGGCTCAAGAATTCGGCCACCTTTTTGAACGTGCAGTCACCCAACGCACACAACCCGACCACCAGGGTTTAATGCTCAGTGGCGGATTAGATTCTCGGGCCATCTTTGCCGCCCTGCCCGGCGCAGCGCCCACCTATACGTTTGGGCAAGCCAATAGCACAGAGGTACAAATCGCGGCACAAGTGGCCGCCATTAGAATGTCTCCACACACGATTTTGCCACTTGATCAAGACAATTGGCTTCAACCGCGAATGGAAGCCGTGTGGTGGACGGACGGCGCGCTCAACATCATGCACATGCACGGCGTTGAACATCTCGACACCATAAGCCAAGCCATCCGAATAGGCTTCAACGGTGCTGGCGGAGATGGTTTGGCCGGTGGCGGACACCTGTTCGAATCACACAACCATCACCACTACCTCTCCCACAACCTACATCTCCAAATTGAGAACACACCGGTTGCCCGTCAGCACCTTGACAAAGCGTTTATAGATGCGGGGTCGGCACACGCATTTTACATCGACTGGCGCATGCGCGGTTTTTCCATCCATGGCCCACGCATGGGGCTTTTCAAGGGCATTGATTACCGACTGCCTTTTTTAGACAACGACCTACAAGCGTTTTTATTTGCCCTGCCCTTGTCTTACAAACAAAACAGCACCCTCTACCGACAAATGCTCCTTCACACCTTCCCCGCCTATTTCCGCGATATCCCTTGGGCCAGAACGGGCAAACCCATCACGTGGTCAAAGTGGGCCCTGCGTTCAGCAAAAGTACTCCAGAAATTACAAAAAAAATCCCCAAAAAACCAGTTCACCAACTATCCCTTTTGGCTCAGAGAACCCAACACCCAACAAGTCATCAACACCCTCCTAAATGCCCCAACAACCCAATTCGGCAACATCACGCCCCCCGACATATTCAATCAACTCTGGGCCGACCACCTCTCAGGCCAAGACCACAGCGACCAAATCGGACGCTACCTCACCCTCGAACTCTATCTCCGCCAAGTCTTCAACAACCAATACCGAACCCATGAAGACACCCAAAGTCTATTTACGCAAAAATGAAACGTTTAAACGTTCTTTGCGCCCCCTCACCATTCCTTCTCCCAAACAACGCCAATCGACTCACGTGTTTGCTGAATCAATTGGTCTTCTTTCCCCGCATCTATCTGTTTTGCCTCAATGGTTAAACTGCGTAGCAATTTGAACTCAACTGCAACTTCCCGCCCCGTGCTGCTCATATCTTGAGCATAACTGACAAACAATCTCGGCGTCAAATATTTGCCCACGCGCACCCGAGAAATATTCGATTCAGACACATCAACTTCCACCAGATCCAATTTCAAGTCTTCTCCCAACCGTTGACCAAACCGATTGGCCAATGTGCCCAACACCAAATCGCTGGCATTTGAAACAGCAACGGCATCTCGGGTGGCGCCCACAAGTAAAACAGACAACACCTCATCAAATTGCCCCACTGACGGATCGCTTGACAACGTGATCAAGGGATGGGAAAGCGTGCCGCTTACACCCACACGCACAGTGACGGGTTCTGGTGACCCATCACCCGACGAACTGCTTTGCGAAGCCCCCAACCGTGCCATCACACGTGTTTGCGCTTCTATATCTAAATTGGGATCAATACCGGCCTTACCCTGAAATGAAATTTCACCACGGCTAATGTCCAACCGACGACTTTGAAAAATATAGTTTCCTCTCCGACTCTGCATATTTCCAAAAACCTTGAACCCTTCAGCATCTTTTACCAGATCTAAGTCTCCCGTCATTTCAATATTAAAAGTGGGGTCACGCACCCACACTTGCTGGTCTGCGCGCACCGTCATTGCCATTTGCAAAGCCTGTAAAAACGGCAACTGTTCCCATCCAGAACTGGGCGTTGCCACCAACGCGCCCAAACGTATATCGGCTTGTTGAACAACCAAATTCCCCGACAGTCGCGGTCGCAAAGACGTGCCAACCATGTGAACTTGCCCACTCAGTTCAGCCTTTACTTCGGGCCAGCGAATGGGTTGAAAGTGCGTAAAATTCATTCGCAAATCAAAATCACTGAGTTCACCGCTGGTCAGATCTGCATGCCCCGACACAACCAATTGCTGGCCTATTTTGCCAATAGAGAGGGAGTCTAAGCGCACCCGATTTTGATCCATTGTCAGATTCGCAAAAATAGGCTCATACACACGCCCAATACT
>JBLHJX010000394.1:0-4042 GCA_047619225.1 Candidatus Latescibacterota bacterium | reverse complement strand
GGATCATCGATTCGGCTTGCGGCATCTTCGGGTGACTCAAAGACAATGGCAGGGCCTGTATGTGCAAACAGGTCCGAACTTGCCGCTGCGGTTTTGAGGATGGCCCCGTCAGGGGCAAGGTTGCCACGAATGATGGCCAATGCGCCCGTTGGACCAAGGGGTGCGTCGAGGGTGCGAATGGTTGTTTGCCAGGCTTGTGGTGGTTGGATATTCTTGAGGTATTCACCGAGTGTTTGGCCTGTGACCATGGGAACGGATAGGTCGAGTTCAGATTCCAACGCTTTGAGCAAGGTCGGCACCCCTCCTGCATTGTGAAAGTCTTCCATATAACCCGTGCCAGAGGGTTTGCAATCGACTAAGAATGGGATCCGCTGGGCAACGTCGTGAAGATCGTCGAGAGTGAGTTGGGTACCTGCTCTTCTGGCAATGGCGAGCAGGTGAACGATGGCATTTGTGGAGCCACCCAGTGCGGTCAGGACGGTGATGGCGTTGAGAAATGACCCACGTGTGAGCATGTGATGGGGTGTGTGGTTGCTCTGTGCTATTTCAACTGCCAAACGACCCGATTGCACACCGATGCGCATTCGGTCGCCTGTGCCAGAAAGGGGCGTTGCACCGCCCGGGGCTAAGAGGCCGAGTGTTTCAACAATGCTGGCCATGGTTGAGGCAGTACCCATGACCATGCAGGAGCCTGGTGTACTGCATAGCGACTGTGTCACTTGAGCGATCTCATTTTCGCCAATTTCACCCGCGCGATATTGAGCCCAGTATCCTCGGCAATCGGTACACGCGCCCAAACGTGTCCCTTTATATGATCCCGTTCGCATGGCACCCGAAACAACTTGAATGGCTGGGATATTTGCTGAAGCTGCGGCCATGAGTTGCGCGGGTACTGTCTTGTCGCACCCTCCCATGAGCACAACTGCGTCCATAGGCTGAGCCATGATCATTTCTTCGGTTTCCATTGCCAAGAGGTTTCGAAAGAGCATGGTGGTGGGTGAAAAGAAGATTTCGTGCAGTGAGCAAGTTGGAAAAACAAAGGGCAACCCTCCTGCTTCGAGTACACCCCGCTTGACGGCTTCAATGAGGTCGGGCATTTGACCATGGCAGGGGTTGTAATCGGATACAGTACTGGCAATGCCAATAATTGGGCGATTCACATCTTCAGCATCATACCCTGCCGCACCTAAAAAAGCACGGCGTATATATTTGCTGAATTCGGGGTCGCCGTAAGATGTGAGGTTACGGTCAATACCTTTGGCTGTGTTTGTCATAGGGTTCCAAATGGGTTTAGGGTTGTTGGTTTAGTGCATCGTCAGCACTTTGGAGCATGCCATCAATAATTTCATTGGCAAGCGCATCAATGCTCTGTTTGGTTTGGGCAATGGCTCCGGACGTGAGGTCAGGATGATCTGCTGATGTGGTCGAGATGTAATACTTGATTTTGGGTTCCGTTCCCGATGGTCGCGCAGTGACACGTGTGTGACCTTGGTCGGTAAATGTGAATGCGAGCACGTTTCCTTTGGCAGCGTCTAAGGTGCGCGTTGTGTCCGTTTTGAGATTCTTTGCTTCACCCGATTGGTAGTCGATGACTTCGACCACGTCGTGTCCGCCAATTTGGATGGGTGGATTCTTTCGTAGACCCATCATAATTTGAGCAATTTCTCTGTTGCCTTGCGCCCCTTCGCGATAAGTCGCCTGTTGTGACTCGTGGAAGTAACCAAACTGTTCGTAGATGTTGTCTAAATAGTCACGAACGGTTTTGCCTTCTGTCTTGAGCTGGGCGGCACATTCAGAGAGAAGGACGGCTGCAGATGCCGCGTCTTTGTCGCGCACGAAGTCACCCGAGAGATAGCCGTGACTTTCCTCGGTTCCAAAGAGGAAGGTTTCGTCTGTTGCTAGATTGTTGATCACTTCTGCAATGTATTTGAAGCCTACCAAGAGGTTATCAACGGGTCTAACGCCAAAGTGTTTGGCGATGAGGGTGATGAGGTCTGTGGTGACAATGGTTTTGCATACCACGCCTTTTGCGGGCAAAGTGCCTTTGTTTTGGCGTGTGGACAAGATGTAGTAGGTAAGGATCGCACCAATCTGATTGCCATTGATGGCGAGTTCGTGTGGTTCTGCGTTCCATCCTTTGGTGGGGTGTGGCAGTGCGCAGCCGAGACGGTCTGCATCAGGGTCACTGGCGAGCACGATATCCGCGTCTATTTTTTTGGCATCGGCAATGGCACGGGAAAGTGCATTGGGATCTTCGGGGTTGGCAACACCATTGGCTACTGTTGGAAAATTTCCGTCGGGCACATTTTGGTCTGCAACGATGTTCAGGTTCGTGTATCCCAGTTTTTGTAGTGCGGGCACAATGGAGGTGGATCCCACACCATGCAAGGGGGTGTAGACAATGCTGATCTCTCTGGAATCGTTAAGCGACAGACCTGCAAGTTTTTCGATATACGGCATGTCAATTTCTGTGCCAAGGGTTTGAATGCGGCCTTGTTGAACGCCGTCGTCAAAGTTGATGCGGATGATGTCGCCAACGGCTTTCACTTCGTTGATGATGTTTTTGTCGTGAGGTGGGACTACTTGGCCCCCATCGTCCCAATAGGCTTTGAATCCGTTGTCTGAAGGTGGGTTGTGGCTGGCACTGATAACCACGCCAGCGACCGCACCTGTTTGGCGCAGTGCAAAAGAGAGTTCGGGTGTTGATCGGTGGGTGTCAAAAATGCGAGCAACGATACCGTTGCCCGCAAATATGGATGCGGTTTCTCGGGAGAAGACATCGGAGTTGTTGCGTGTGTCACAGGCAATGACAACGCCTTTCTGAGCGGCATTGGCGATGCCCGATTTGAGGATATACTGTGCCAACCCTTGTGCCGCTTCGCCCATGGTGCGCGCGTTGATGCGATTGGGGCCAGGTCCCATTTTTCCGCGAATGCCACCGGTGCCAAATTCGATGTTGGTGCGAAAGGCGTCTTCTAATTCGTCCAAGTCTGCTTGTGCCATTAGGGCTTCGATGTCGGTCACAAAAGCTCCGTAAGCAAGTTCAATGAGCCATTTTTTAAGATTTAGCCCTGCTTCTGCCGAAAGTTTATGAGATTGTATCAGGGTGTCCACTGCATCATGTGCTGACATTGTGAATCCTTTGCGAGAGGGTAACGAGGCGCGTGTATCTGTCTCAAAGGCAGAAGGGGAACGATTTTAAAGAGGGTTGGTCGAAAAACCGCCACTTGAATAATAGTCGATTGGATACTGGTATGTCAAGTGCTGTCTAACTGATAGAAAATACTTGATTTGTAGCTGTCTTTTGACTATTCTCTCCGTGGTCATGAGGAGATCGCTGTGTGGTTTACTTTGCTTATCGTTATCACATGTTTGATTGGTATTCCCATTGGGATACTGGTATTGCTGATCGCGTTGTTGATTCTGTTGCCGGTTCATATCGGTGCATCGGGTTATTATCGCGAAGAGGGCTATGCCGCTGTGGGTTGGGTGAAGGCATTGGCTGGGTTGGTAGGCGTTGTGTTTGAATACACTGAGGTGGGTGGGCAAATTCAAGTTGTGTTGGGCAAGTGGGTGATTTGGCAACCCAAAGAAGATGACGAAGAGGTTGTTCAAGAGCAAAATAAGCCAAAGTCACCTGACCCAGTGCACACTCAGACTGTAACAAAAGAGGTGATGCCCGAACCTGGGGGTGCTCAAACTGTGGATGAAGACCCCGTAAGTGAGTCCGTGGCACCGCCCATAGAAATTTTTTCATCGCCCAAAGTTGACGCAGAATTACCCCAAGATCGGACCATAGAAGTAGAATCCTCAGAAAAAGCACCAAAGTCTACGCCCTCATCTGTTCCACCAAATCTTGAAGAAGAAAAAAAGCCTTCGGTCTGGGCACGTTGGAAAACGTTGCGCATTCAACTTTCTCGGTATTTGGATTATTGGCATGATGCGCGTCCAATTGTCGGCCGATTTTTAAAGCGGTTGATGCGGGTTCTGGGATTTCGATACGTGGACATTGATGTGGTATATGGCGCAAACGATCCTGCAC
>JBLHJX010000393.1:0-4067 GCA_047619225.1 Candidatus Latescibacterota bacterium | reverse complement strand
CGACCAAATGCTGCTTCAAAGCAGGCAACAACTCGCGCGACACCCCAGGCCCAATGCCTGTCACACCCTGATCGGTATGCACCTCCACCACCGAACCGCCCCCTCGCTGCATCTTCATCTGCCCACCCACATTCCAAGCAGGCTCCAATGTACCCACTTCTTCAATCACTCTCATGGTCAGCAATTTGATGTCTGTAATCTTGATCCGCTCGGCCATATCGATCTTCCTATCCAAAAGTTTCACGCATTTGATCACAATAATAACGCACCAACGCCCACTCCGCATCGGGTGCAATTCGGTGATCAATACACGGCAAATAACCGCCCAACGCAACCAAAAGTTTAATCCGTTCAATTTCAGCATCCACTGCTGCCCGGTCTTTAGAGAACATATTCTTATTCACACCCCCAACCCCACGCAATGCTTTGCCATATTGTTCTCGCCACGGTTTAATGTTCCCATGCCAAATCCCGACCTCAATCGGAAACATCGTATTGACCCCGTTCTCCAACCAAATAGGCACCAACGTATCAATACACCCATCACTGTCCAATGACACAATATCAATATCATATTGGCTTGCCAACTCGGTCACCCGCTTGTAATAAGGCCCCACCTTTTCGGCAAACATCTTGGGCGACACAAGGGGGCCACTGCGAAAACTGATATCTTCCCAGAAATGGATAAAGTCAAATTTTGCACCGGCTTCCAACACATATTTGGTGTTTTGATACGCCAACTCACTCACAGCCGCAATCATCTCATCTAACAAATCGGGATCGTCTACCGGCAAATAACACGTGTTCTCCAACCCCAATACATCGCGAATTTGACCAAACAAACTGCCACAATTCAATCCATAAGGTGTATCCCATTCTCCCGCCTTCAAAATCTCCAAACCTCCTTCATCATAACGCAAGGCCTGACCATTTCGACGCACCACCGCCTGTGTGACCCGCCTTTCATCCCATACATAACGGTGTTTAAAATCCGCCTCCCACGATGCTCTGTCTTTCAACAAATGATCGATTTCTGCCGGAATAGATCCCGCATCAGGCTTTTGCATCACCACCACACCATGTGCATTGCGCACATGGTGTGTGCCATCGGGAAATTCTGCAACCACCTCACTTTTAAACCCAGGCCACAACCGACCCGCAGGTGAAAACATCGTTTGCCAATTAAAATCAAACCCCAACCGCTCGGTAATAATCGCATCCATTTCATTGCCATCGGCCCAAGCATCAGCTTCGGCCATCGTCACATGCCCCAAACCCGCCCATTTCTGTAACGTATGCCCACTCCAAAACCCAAAATGCACCAATGGCAAGCGGTCATACGCCTCATAATGCAACACCGCCATCGCGCGTTCCCGATGTGTCATCTCGCCCATCTCTTTTCTCCTTCCAGATATACCAACAAAACCCGCCCCATCAGACATATCAATCCTTGAATACATACATCAGCAATATTATATTGCCTTACGTCACCTATTTAATCTACCTCAAATTGTGCGCACTGCGTTACCCGCTTTCTGCAATTGCGACATAAAAACCCGAGTGCCTTAGCTCATGCACATCAAAAATCACATCGCAATCATAACAGGCGCATCCAGTGGCATTGGCGAAGCAACAGCTTGTGCGCTTGCCAAAGCTGGCGCACACGTCATTCTCCTTGCACGCAACGCCACAAAACTCCATCAATTGGCCGAACAAATTATCGCATCGGGTAGCCAAGCCAGTGTCTATCCTGTAGATATCACCCAAGCAGAAGACGTGGCTCAAGTTATTCATGCGGTTGTTCATGAAATAGGCATTCCCGACATCCTCATCAACAATGCCGGATCGGGCCAATGGAAACATACCGAAGACACCAGCCCCGCAGAAGCCGTTGACATGATGGCCGCACCCTATTTTGGTGCCTTTAACATCACCCATGCCTGTTTGCCACATATGCTCAAACAAAACTGGGGCTTTATTGTCAACCTCACCTCAACCGCAGCCTATTTTGCCGTCCCCGGTGCCACCACCTACACAACCGCACGCTGGGCCATGCGTGGGTTTAACGAAGCCCTCCGCGCAGATTTACACAACACAGACATTCGCGTGATGCTCATGGCCCTGGGAAAGGTGAGCAGCTCTTATTTTGAAAACAATCCCCATTCAGAAAATCGCATTCCCACAATTGCAACGCTCAAACCTTTTTATCCCACACTCACACCCGAACAAGTTGCTGCTGCAATTGTCAAAGGCATTCTTAAAAATAAACGCGAAATTATCATGCCATTTTTCATGAAACTCACCGTTTGGATGGCCCGCATTTTTCCACGCCCCATCGAATGGCTCATCATTCGAACCGGTGCAAAACGCAAAAAATGACCCGCCTCAAAACACGATAAGGAATAAAGACTTACACACAAGGACGTTACAATGATGTCGAAGCAGAAGGTCAAAAGGCTATTTATATTCCCAGATGATGGCGAGCCTGCAGCCGCTCAGACAGGCACGCACGCTGGCAACTTTTATCGCCCCAAAAACTAGAGGAATCAGCTGCCTTTGACACACGTTTAGATTAAGCACGCACTTTCAACGCACATCATCATTAACCAAGAAAGCAATACCATGTTCACACTTCAAAACGACACACTCGAAGTATCCCTCCTCGACCCCGTTGTCGATCAGGAGCGATTTGGCACACGCTATTGCACGGGGGGATATATTTTTCAAATCGCCGACACCAAACTTGGCAACCTATTGTCTGGCCCCACATATCCCAGCAGTTTCAACTGCTTCGATGGTCAAGGCATTCCCGATGCCTTCAACAAACAACCCCTTCAAGATCCTACCGACCCATCACAAACAGCACTCATTATGGGCATTGGTCTGTGTGATCTCAAAGAAGACACCGTAACCGAATTTTGTTCTTGGCAGGTTAACCAAACAAACGCAGCACTCACCTTCACCACCACACAAACACATCACACATTTGCCCTCGAACTCACACGCACAGTCACCCTTCAAAATCGCACCGTTCGCTCACATACCCACCTCAAAAACACAGGCAAACTACCCATCCCAATCAACTGGTTCCCACACCCTTTTTATCCACAACCCAACACAGACGAATTGTGCAAATTCAATATCCCAGTAGATTTTTCCGACAACCCCGGATTTGAACAATTAGACAATGGTTTCATCAACCGCAAAGACTGGCCTTGGGAAAAAGGCTTTTACCAGGCCCTCAATCACAATGCCCACACCAACCTCACCCTCTTACAAAAACATCCTGTTCTCGGCCTCGTAGGTGCCACATGCAGTTATGTGCCATCCTTCTTTCCCATTTGGGGCAACTCCAACACCTTTTCATGGGAACCCTTTCTCGAACGTACCATCGCGCCCAAACAGGAAACAACGTGGTGGATCGACTATGAATTCTAAGATTGGAATCTCCCAATAATCAAAGGAGCACCGAATCACATGCCCAGATCCAAGACAAACACCACGGCAAGTAAGGACCTCGCACACACCTCCGACATCCCGCGCAACTTCAAGCCGCCGACCGAAGCGTTCAATTACACACGCAAGGAAGCGATGGTGCCCATGCGCGACGGGATCAAGCTGTTTACAATCATCATGATTCCAAAGGGCGTGTCGGCCAAGATGCCCATGATTTTGTCGCGCACCCCCTACAACGCAGCCAGACGCGCGTCTCGCACCGAGAGTCCCGACATCGCAATGGCCCTCCCTGCCGCAGATGAAGACCTGGTCAGAAATGGCTACATTCGCGTCTACCAGGATGTGAGAGGACGCTTCAAGTCCAAGGGCAAATACATCATGACCGTACCCACGCGCGGCCCTTTTAACAGCGGCAAGATCGACCAGACCACAGATGCCTGGGACACGGTCGACTGGCTCGTCAAGAACGTGGCGGGCAACAACGGCCGAGTTGGCATCACGGGGACGTCCTACGACGGCTTTCTCACCCTCATGGCACTCTTGGAACCACACCCAGCCCTCAAGGCCGCTGTTCCCGTCAACCCCATGGTCGACAGCTGGATCGGCGACGA
>JBLHJX010000392.1:0-4088 GCA_047619225.1 Candidatus Latescibacterota bacterium | reverse complement strand
CACTCTTAGACCGACGCCTCACACCCGACCTCTACACCCTCGCATTGGCAGCCAAACAAATTGCGGGTGATGAGTTTGCTATCTCCCTACTCGAAACCGCACGCCAATACCCCCCTCAACGCATCCCTTCGAACCTACCTGAGCTACGCATTGGCATCGATCAAGCAGAATTTCCAACCGGCGACGCCCCCCATAAAAACCGCCTGCTCGGCACCGAACTCACATGGCGCACCTTACCGCTTAAACCTGCACCGCCCCAAGAAAAAAAGCAATCTTGGAAAATGCAATGGGACCCCTATCAGCAATGCTCTCATTCACCAGAAGATGACAAAATCGAATCCTTTAACACCCACGTGCGCGAACAAGCCAAACTCATGATAGGGGAAGACCTGGCACGCACAGAAAAATTCACGTCATCCCTCAAAGACGGTCTCGACATGCGCGAAACCCTGCGCAACTGGCACACAGGTGACTTATATGTCAAAGAAACACCCCCCTCACGCGGCACCATCGAAATTGTCGTCCTCCTCTTTGACAGCCCCTCAGACCCCAACAAATACCCATGGCAAACCACCTGGTATGCCGAACACGACCAAGAATCTACCCTCTGTTTTTATGCCACCAACTTTTCCGACAACATCATCGGCCCCGGCATTGGCCAAGCCGTCTATGGCGGCTGCATGCTCATCTTCCCCCCACGCCCCATTCCCGACATCTGGACAGATCCACGCTTATCTTTTGCCCAAACACCCGAAGAACACCTCGTATCCGCCGCCCTCTTACATTCCCAAGAAAAACGCGTCCTCGTCGTCTCACCTCATCCTCCTCTCACCCGATGGCGACGTATTGCCAAAAAATTTAAACGCCAAATCGTCCACCTCCCCCTCAAACGCTTCTCCCTCCAAACCCTCGACCGCCTACGCCACTTCCATGTACTCAACGGTCGCGACGTACGCTCTTATGCTGCAAAATATATACGCGACTTCCGATAGGCAACCACCATGCCCTCAAATCCAATCCCACAAAAACTGATCCCAATCCTCAAAGACACAACCCTCAGCACAGACTGGGGAAATTCGATTCAATCCATGCCCGCAGCCTTGCCTTTTCTCCAACCCCATGCAATCCAAGAGTACGGCAACTGGGCTACCCTTCCCCAAGACGCCATAAATTTCACCATCCAAGCCGCGCAAAAAATCGCCTCTGACCCCGATCTAACACACCTGGCTTGGCACGCACACCGCATCCTCTTCATCGACAAATCAACAGATCGCAGTACCACACGCGACTGGCCCCTTCTCGCGCCCATCCTCGGCGAATACGGAGGTGCATTTTACCTCCTCATCGCACTCTCTGGCATCCCCCACATCCGCGCCATTCACCAAGCCCGCAATGTGCCCGATGACATAGCCAAACTCACCTATCGCGACACCTACGTCTGGGCACAACAATATTATGACATCGGCACACCTATCGATGGCAAATTCATCCACCCCGACAAACCCCATTCATGGGGCCTCTGCACACGCATCCTCCCCTGGTTGCTCAGCCACCTCCATGGCGACCTCTTTCGCGTAGGCCGTCTACAATTTAAAACCGGCCCCTATCGCCAACAGATACGCGCCTATCGCCATCGTCAAACCACTCATATGCGTCTCATTGCCGAATCAGGTCTCGAGTTTCGTACCGACGGCAACTTCAATGGCGCAGGCGGTATCACCGATAACAACGCCTGGACCTCTCACTTCACCGAATCTGCCACCAAAGTCACCGGCAACCCAATCCACCCCAATGGGCACGCCATTCGAGAACCTATCACACTCCCACTCTCAGATTGGGAATGCGTCGTAAAACAAGGCGACTCCATTCTCGAAATTCACATTCCCGAAGATGGCCCCATGGGGTTTGACGATTGCGGTGAGTCCCTCCGCCAAGCCGCCACATTCTTTCCCAAACACTTTCCAGACCGCCCCTTCAAAGCCATCTGCTGCACTTCCTGGCTGCTCGACCCCACCTACCAAACACGCCTCTCCAAGCAATCCAACATCGTGCGTTTCCAACACGAATGTTATCTCTTCCCACTCAACGCACGTGGTGGACGCAGTGGTCTCGAACGCATCTTTGGCCCCTACACCCACGACCTCTCCACAGCTCCACGCGACACAAGCATGAGACGGGCCGTGCTCGATCATATCTCGGAGGGTGGTGTGTTTATCAGCGGCGGGTGTTTGCTCTGGCCTGAGCATCTCGACCATTGGGGCACACAAATCTATCTCGATCAATCCTCTAAATAGTTTTTCCAATTGCCCACCTCGTCAACCAAACCCAAAATGCCGGCCTCCACGCCATCCACTTTGACGCCCGACACTTGGCCAGCGGCCAATACATCTACCAAATTCGCGCCAACAAGCAAATCACCAACGGCCGGATGTTACTGATCAAATAACCTTCCCATTTACTCCAAAGTATAAAAGCCACCAGCCTAATGACTGGTGGCCTTTTTTGATTTAAAGGCACCTATCCCTAAATCCCTTTCCCAAAGGAAAGGGACTTCAAATCAAAAACTTGAATCTCACCTCTTGGTGGTGTGGGCCGTTGTGCAGTTGGTGTGGCGGTGGTGTGTGGGTGTTGGGCGTGTGGAACACGAGGTGGATGGGTGGGAACTGCGCGGGCTGGTGAGGGTGGCCTTCGCAGGCAAAAACACCAAAGCTCATTAAAAGCCCTGCGCAGCAGCGGCTTTCTTTGCTTACTTTCTTTAGCTGTTGAAAGAAAGTAAGTCGCCGAAGGCAAAACACACAGTTGACATGCACCATATGACGTTTTACCTTACACCCAAACAAAGGAGCAATATATGGCCGATCCATTACCCAACCGTGGCAACCCAGAAAATGACAACTTTCTATCTGGCCCTCAAATTGGTGAACCCGTTCCCACATTCACCCTCCCCAACCAATGGAACGAACCCGTCACCTACGAGCCCAACGGCACACACCAAGCCTTTATTCTTTTTCATCGCAGTGCAGATTGGTGAGGATATTGCAAAGTTCAGCTCGTGGAGCTGCAAGACAAACTCTCATACTTCGATCAAAACGACATTCACCCCTACGCCATCAGTTATGATTCTGTAGAAACACTCACGGTATTTGCTGAAAAACACAACATCACCTATCCCATACTATCAGATGTAAACAGCGAAGTCATTCGCGCCTTTGATATTTTTAATCATCTTGTGCCCAAAGATCATCGCTGGTATGGTGTACCCTTTCCCGGTACCTATATGGTGGATGCCAAAGGCATTGTCATTGACAAATCTTTCTATGCCGATTATGGTGTGCGCGATTCCGTTGCGCGCATGCTTCAAAAAACATTCCAAATTGACAGCCGCGGATTGCCCGTTCAAACCATCGAAAATGACGACCTCAAAGCCCGGGCATACCTGTCATCGGGCACCATGCGTCGCGGTCAAGTCCAAACCTTCACTTTAGACATTGCCCTCAAAAACAACCGCCACATTTACGCACCTCAAGTCACTGGCGGATACATCCCGACATCTCTAACATTCGATCCCATCAAAGAGGTGCGCATAAACACGGTCACCTATCCTAACGCCATTCACAAAAAAATGCTCGGAGAAAACGTGGCCGTCTACGAAAAACACATTCGCCTGACCACCACAGTGCTAAACCGAAAGCGCGAAAACTTCACGCTAAGCGCCCAGTTAGATTATCAAGCGTGTGATGATAACGAATGTTACATGCCCCAAAAACTCACCTTTGAATTGCCCATCACTTATTTGGAAAACGTCTAATGGCCTCCCACGACAATATCTTTCATCGATCTATCAAACCAGAATGGCACCACATTTCACATGGCGAAGGTGTCTATCTTTTTGATACCGATGGCAAACGATACCTCGATGCATGTGCAGGCGTACATGTGGTAAGCATTGGCCACGGCGTACCCGAAATTGCTGACGCCATGGCCGAACAAGCACGCAAAGCGGCCTTCACATACAGCCATTTCCTCAACCAGCCCCAAATCGATCTCTCGCAAAAGATCGCCTCACTCACACCGGGGGACCTCTCACG
>JBLHJX010000391.1:0-4100 GCA_047619225.1 Candidatus Latescibacterota bacterium | reverse complement strand
AAATGCCCCGGTCGATGCACCATCACGTCCGAGCGATAAAAATGCCGATTGCCCTTTGGCGCATTGACATCCGGAGCCAATTCATCTTTGCTTCGTGCCACAATCGCATCATACGTCTCTTTATGTGTAGGATCTATCTGCGCCATTCGCTCAGCAATCAAACGCATCCCACCCGCCCCGCCCGTGCCACCCGTCCGGCCAATCCCCCGACCCATACCATGAAAATCAACCCGATGCCCCCACGTAAACCACTGCTGCCCTTCACGCACAAACTCAGAGAGTGCCGAAATTTGCACATCACTCAGTGCAAATTGCGTTCCATCAAACAACAACCCGTGTTCGGTCGCATCCCGCGCAAACACCTCGGCATAACTCGACATTTGCAACTGCGGCCCGTGTTGATGAAAACTGTTGTCCACCTGAATCCCCTCTTCCCCAATCGCCACCCGAATCTCACCCGTCAATTGCGCAATCGACTCCCGCAACAAATCCACATCTCCAATTGCACACGCCAATACCAACAAATTGCTCGCCTCATTGGTCAAATTGGCCCCCGTGCGCTTAAACGTGCTGCGATGTACCAACAACGCAGTTGCAGCCACCAAATCAGTAGACACAACATCGCCCATCAGCAACAACGTCTTGCTCAAATCACGCGGGCTCGAAATACAATTCCACCACCAATTGTCACTTTGCGGATCTTTATCGACCCAAAACTGCAATCCACGCAACACAGCATCCTTCACCGTCTCATCTTGACCAACACAATAAACCTCTGCCAATTGCGCCAATCGAACGGGGTGACTGGCAGGCCCCCAATGGGTGCGCGAAACATCATCATAATCAATATCCCGCCATCCCCCAGCTTCACGCAACCCGTCTAAATAATCTTGCACCCGGTCTTGCGAAATCCGATTTTCAATCCAACCCGTTTTCAACCGCTCCGAAATCACCTGAACATCTTGTGTCACATCTTGTGCCATAATCAAATGCTCCATAAAAAACAGGGTCATCAATATCTGAATTGTTTTAACCATCATAGTGTATCCATCTGCATACCCTTATAAAAAAAGAAAGCGATGCATTTACACAATGCACCGCTCCAGAATACTGCCATTAAATAAAGATGTCAATCAAATCAAAATCATATCGGATAATACTTATTCAACCACGTCATCGTACGCACCAACTCAACCTTGGTCATATCCCGCCGACTCTTTTGAAACTCACGCACAATCGCTTTGCTCAAAAAACCATGTTCCATATTCTTCCTGCTTTGATACCGCCGACAATATCCTTCAATCTGCTTACGCAAATACTGTTCTTGTTCGCGCGGTGTCAAAGCATCTTGTAATTCTGCTACAACAACGCCACTCTCTTTCATCGCCACCATCTTCTGTTTCAACTGAACCGGGCTGCCACCAATGCCATTTTCCTTCATAAAGGTGAGATACATCTGGTTCTCTTCATAATCCAAACCACTCAACTCACCCAAATCACGCCCTCGGCTGCGTGTGGCCTCCGACTCCAAGGCCATCATCCGCTCTTCCCCCGGCACAGAAGGCGCACGATCCGCCGGTTGCTCCTGCCCTTCCCTCTTCAATTTTAAAAAAGGATGCTGGTCATCTTGGATCTTATTGATACAATAATGCAGCAACGGGTCATCGGGGCAAAACACATACCCATACAACGACTCATAAGCTCCCGCCGGGCTATCGACACGACACGCCCGTGCCACCATCTGCTCAATCCACGGCCGACTGCGAATATGCGTCAAACATGCGATATGTGAAATGGCGGGCACATCCAACCCTTCATACGCCATCGCCACCGTCACCAACACATCATTCTTCTCACTGTCATGTCGCTTAAATTTTTTAATCGCTTTTTCGGCCTTTTGTGCCTCGTCACTCGTCGCCACCTCACACGGCACCCCCATCTCAATCAACTTTTTTGCATAATCCTTCGCTTTGTCAATTGACGGTGCCACCACCAACATCTTTGAGCGTGGATTGAACGTTCTATAATGCGTCCAGTGATCCACACACGACGACAACAACTGATAGGCATAATCGGTATGCAAAGCCGTAAAAATCGCCGCACTCGTCTCGCGCCCCGCTTCCGCCAAACTCTCAATCTCGTGCTCTTGCCCATCTCGCCCAATCCAACGCGCACGCCCATCGATATACTGAAAGTGCATCGGAATAATCGCTTTGTCCCGCAACGCATCGGCACGCGAATATTCAATCACCCGTGTATCTGGCCCATCAAATAAATCAGGCTCGGCACCATCACCCGATTCAGAATACGGCATAAACGCAATGCGATTGCCCGAGCTGCGCTCAAACGTGCCCGACATCAATATCACCAACGCTGCCCGCTCAACCAAAGGCCGCAATGCCTGATGCCAAACCCCCTCGACTTCTACATGGTGAGGCTCGTCTAACACCAAAATATATCGGTTCTTCGTAAACTCTTGCGCGTGCAACTGCGGTTGTTGCGATACCGCCTGATACGTCGTCACATACCCCGAACACCCCCGCCCTGGGTTTTGCTCATTGGAACTGGCCCGCAACTGATGGCTGTGCCCCAACTGCTCGCGAAAAAACGGGTCCATAAACACCCGCTCACCTTGTTCTTGTAACGCCAGACGCGGCACAATCCAACAAACTTTATCTGCTATGGCAGGCAACAACTTAGCCGCCGCAATCACCGGAATCAAACTCTTACCCCCACCCGGTGTGGCACTCACAATCACCTTTGTAATGGCACGATCCAACCGAATATCCGTACAAACATCCAAAAACTCGGCCTGATGCTTTCTGAGCTTCATGAGCAAACGAACCCCCCAGTCCCTGAAAAGGAGACCAACACCCCCAGCCCCTGAAAGGGGAGAAAGGCACCCCCCAACCCCCTGAAAAGGAGAGAAAGGCATCTTCACTCTTTAGAGAGTGGAGATAATCTAAAACCGGTTTATCTATGATGGAAAATTGAATATATTACGGAAAAACAACCCTTTGCATCCCATTTTACGAGACGCAAAGACACGCACCACCCCAATAGCAACCACCAAAGGTT
This sequence comes from Candidatus Latescibacterota bacterium, assembly GCA_047619225.1. Classification (GTDB taxonomy): domain Bacteria; phylum Latescibacterota; class UBA2968; order UBA2968; family UBA2968; genus JABIFK01. The sequence continues at coordinate 1,022 of JBLHJX010000391.1, read as the reverse complement.
GTTTTGAGAGGACATAAAAATGTAGGGAGAATAAGGTTAACAACCGAGTAGGGGATACTCGGGGAAGGGGGGAAGAATGTAACGCCAAAAAAGGGCGCTGTCAACCGAAAGATCGACAAAATTTCATGACTCTAAACCACAATGCAAGCAAACCGGCTTGATATATACCCCGCCACACTTTGGCACGCTCAAAATGCATGATCACACATCTCGCGCTCGCCAATGGCAGCCGTAAATTTCTTATGACAAACCTACTTTCAGCCCCTATCTTACCAAAACTATATATAAAAGGAATTCAAACTGGCCCGCAATGCCCGCGATGAGGATGGCATTGCCGTGGAAGCATCACCCGGTGCGGTCATTTGGTTTCACTCTCACCTGCTGCACAAAAGCACCGACAACCACAGCCAGCGATTTAGGCGCAGCTACGTCTCACATTATTTAAGCGCACAAGCAGAATGGTATAATCCAGAAAAGATTGGCAAAGGCCAACCCGTGATGTGGATAAGAGGACAAACCTTTCCCGGTAAAGTCCAGGAGATTGAACGAGACGTTCTTCTTGTTCACGACTAAAACAGAGGAAATCAATGAATCGAAGAACATTCACCAAAAACATGGTATTGGGCGTGGGCGCCAGCCTTCTTGCAGCGTCCACCAACCCCGCGAAAGGCAATCCCGTGACAAAAAGCACCGATCAACCCAACTTACTGTTCATCTTTCCCGATCAGATGCGCCTCCAGGCACTTGGCATTTGGAATCAACCCGGATACCAAGATGCGATCAACGGCGTAACAGACCCCGTTCACACACCAACCCTCGACAACTTGGCAAAAGAAAGCGTGCTCTTTACCCAAGCCAACAGCACGCACCCCGTTTGCAGCCCCTATCGGGCCATGTTTATGTCTGGCATGTATCCCAGCCGAAACGGTGTGACAATGAACTGCCACTCTGGGCGCGACCATGGCCTCAAACACGGCATCACATGTTTTACCGATGTACTATCAAATGCCGGATATGAAACA
>JBLHJX010000390.1:0-4118 GCA_047619225.1 Candidatus Latescibacterota bacterium | reverse complement strand
CCACCCTGCGGTTGAGATTGGCCACCGACAAAGCACCTGCATCAATGCGGTTTATCAACAACTGTTCACCCACCTGAAACAATGCATTAAGCATCGGATAACGAGGGTGCGTCGGTTCATCTAAAATCGCATCGGCCACATCATAACTCAACTTTTCCCGACACCGAATCACAGATCGCAGAAACTGTGTCTCGCCCAATTGACCCTCGTGGTCCACATGGCAAAGCATACTGATGGCCAACCGATCTTTCCCCGGCTGCAAACTGCCCATCCCCTCAGACAGTTCAGCAGGCAACATCGGGATCTTTTGATCGGCAAAATACAAACTTGCAGCACGTTGAGAGGCTTCCTCATCTAACACAGAACCAATCGGGATTAAGGCAGCCACATCGGTAATGTGCACCCCAATTTGACACGTGCCATCTTCAAAAAACTGCACCGACACCGCATCATCCATATCCTTTGTAGAGGCATCATCAATCGTCACAGCATCGACATGACGCAAATCTTCTCGACTTGCATCCGCCAACAAATCGTCAAAAGCAATGTCCTGAACCGACGCAAGCGCAGCTTGAGAAAACTGTGTTTCAATCGCTTCCCGACTCAAATCGAGAAATACATGCCGATCCCAAATCCCTTGTGTAATCAATCGATCGAAAGCCCGCTTGGGTGTAACCGCCTCCCCCATCATACGCTCTAACCAACGCGTTTCTTTGCTGTGCTCGCCATATAGAACCACATCCTGAATGCGAGAAATCCAAATATCCTCAGCTTCTCCCACACCATTTGTAAACCAATCGACAAATTCGAGCCGGTCAACTTCGCGCGCTTCCTCTTTTTGTGTTTCCGCGCCACGCTCCGCAATCGTTTCTGCATCCAATGCACGAAAACCACGGCCATCCGGCTGAAAATAATCCCCCCGCTCCAATGCCAACACAAAAGTCGCTTGTTGTTGTGGACTCACTTCGTCACTAAAATATAGCCCGGCCAACTCTTCAAACGACCACACACCTTCTTCTTCAGAAACCAACGTCCACAATTCTTCCAACCCAATGTCTTGGCTTTCCTTCTCCATCAATTCTTGCCATTTGCTCGCTTCATTCTTGCTCTCGGCCATTTGCTCGGTAGACAACAACATATTCTCCAACGGCACACTGACCGACTCTTTAGACGACACCGCAAATCGCACCTTCGTTCGCGACACTTGCAAACACACCCCAGCCAAGAGCCGATTGCGGTAGCGAAACAACACTATTTCATTTTCGCGGGGTAGCCGATCCAAAAATCACCTCATAAAAAGAAAGGGCAGGCGGAAACAGTCCCGCCTGCCAGATAACCGCAACAAATTGACGCTCTATAAGGTCGGTAAAAGTGTTTCAGGGTGTTCTCGTGCAGCCACTTCGGCATGCACTTGTGCCACTTTGCCATCGGCTCCAATCACATAAGAAATGCGTTTGGCAGCACCATCTTCAGCCGTTGCACATGCACCATATGCCAAACAGATCTCCCGTTTGGTATCACACAATAACGGATATGTAAACCCTTGCTCATTGGCAAACTTGGCATTGGCTTCAACGTCATCTGTACTCACACCCAATATTTGTGCATTTTTTGCTTCATAATCTTGGATTCGCCCCTGGAATCCTAGGCCTTCAGCCGTTCAGCCACCGGTACTGGCGCGTGGATAAAACCACATGACCACGACTTTACCCTGATAATCACCGAGCGTGACATCTTTGCCCGTATGATCCTGAACTGAAAAATTAGGGGCATCATCACCAACATTCAACATAGGCATAACTGTCTCCTCTATGGGATGTCTCGTAAAGCAAACGAACGGACATAATATAGGCTGGGCAAACCAACAATGCCAGTACAATTACAACAGGACAATTGAAAGGCTTTTATAATCCATATGGTCTGGGATCATCCTCTTGACATAGCAGCACCTGTCAGGTATTTTTAGCACATTGAAACCTATCAATCCATGCCCATGCGGCTAAGGAGTTGTACTCAAATGTTTAGAAGGTCACAACCGACAAAACAACCTGTAAAACAAGCAACAAAACAGCCTGAAGTTAAAAAAGCGCCCCCAATCCAACGGGCACCAGCAACCAACAGTGACACCAAACAGGTCGCTTTTGTCGTTTTTGCATCCACAATAGACCTATCGACAATGAAAAAATTAGAGCAACACATCATTGGAATCTACACCAATGTCAAAGACGCAGAAATCTTAGAAAAGAACTTCAATGAAGCGAATGAAGGTGAAAGAGACGGTCACTTCACCAAAGCCTATTCCGTGCGTTACACGTTGCCATACCTTGCCCCAATGGTCAAACGCGCGCTGGATATGTAACACGATATACAAATTGCAACACACCCTATAGCCGGAGTAATCGTGTCGTTTCTTGCCCGCCATACCTTTAGCCTACTCTCGACAGCAACTTTTGCCGTCTTTGCCTGCTTGGTCTTGTGGGCTTATAACAACGACCTCGAGCACCTCACCTTGCCGCCCCCCCAACCCGCTTATCCTATCGAGCACAGCCACATCATAACGGCCTATCACAACCGTCCAGAAACCCCCAATATCAGCTACGCACTGGCCAACATACTCACCCACAACCCGATCAAAAAAGTCGCCTTTGTCATTTTATTATCCTTTAAACCCCAACATACCCTTCTCACCGCTTATGCCCATCACGCACAATTTGGGGCCGTCCAAAGCCTCTCAAAAGCTGCCCCATATTATTTTGGCGTTTCAGTAAATCATCTCTCCATTGGCGAAACCCTCCTATTACTCAAATTGGCCCACAACCCAACCCTGCCGATCACAGACCCAATCACAACCCTCCAACAACGCGATGCACTCCTCACCGATCTCTACACCCACAAAAACCTCACCCCAACCCAATACCAAACCGAACGTCATAAAGCCCTCGCCCTAACAGCCGACCATCGCCCCATCAATTAAAGAAGCGCTTTATAATACGTCACATTCTCTTGCCGAATGTTAAAGCCAGCCTTTTCATAAGCGCGCCGAGCAGGTGCGTGTCCTTCGTCTAACCCCGTTGTGACAGATGCAAACCGCAACCCCATCTCCTTAAACAAATCCAACACAAAGCTGTGCATTGCAGCCCCCACCCCACGACCTTGCATACTGGGGTCAATGGCATTGTTTCCAATCGTACCCAACGATTTTTCTTTGTTGATCTGCACTGTGACAAACCCCACGACCTTTCCATCTGCTTCATCTGCCACCACATAAAACCAATCCGGATGCTGCTCAAAGTGCCTGTGAATCTGTGCCGCTTTGTTTTCTTCCCAATTGGCGCACACCACCGAATGCATATCTGAACCCATAATTTCAGCAAAACTTTTGTGAATACGTGCCCACGCAGCTTTTGCGATTCTGCCCGCATCATCCATATCTTCTTTTTGTGCCCCTCGAATCACAAAACCCGACACTAAGACCTGCTCGCTCATAACGCACCTTTCATTTGACAAACCTGTTTGAATCCCTATCTTTGGAGCCTCAAATCATCTTTCACACCGTCTTAAGGAGCGTGTCATGAAATTAGGATTTGTTACCTATAACATTGCCAAAGATTGGGATGCGGCAACCCTCATCGAAAAATGTAACGCCCTGGGTTATCAAGGTGTGGAAGTGCGCGCCACCCACGCACACGGCATTGAGCCTTCCCTTTCATCTCAAGAACGCCAAGACATACGCAAACAATTTGCAGACGGCGGTGTTGAAATTGCCGGTATCGGCTCTGTTCATGAATATCATTCAGACGATCCCGCAGTTGTGCGAGAAAACATCAATGCCACATTAATATCAGCCCAACTTGCCGCCGATATCGGTTGCCCAGGCGTAAAAGTGCGACCCAACGGTTTACAGATAGACAAAGGCATTTCCGAAGAACAAACACTCGAACAAATTGGCAAAGCCGTCGGCGAATGCGCCGCAGCCGCAGCCGACTTGGGTGTGCAAATTCGCGTGGAAGTACACGGCAAAGACACCAAACGCCCCGACCGAATGCGCGCCATTATGGATCACGCAAACCACGACAATGCCTACGTGTGCTGGAACTCAGACTTAGGCGAAGTTGAAA
>JBLHJX010000389.1:0-4128 GCA_047619225.1 Candidatus Latescibacterota bacterium | reverse complement strand
ACGGGCGTCGTAACACTCAAAACCATTCTTGTAGGTGCCCACGCATGTGTCCAATAAACCGCACCTGTTTGAGGATTTAACCCTGCCACACGCGCACCCGTCCAACACACCACGACCCGTTTCCCCGCCTGATCAATCATAATCGGTGCCGAATACGAAGCCGGATCATCCAACGCCCGCCACTTTTCTTCACCGGTCATCCGATCAAATGCCACCATACAAGCACCTACGCCTCCTACTTGTATAATCAACAAATCCCCTTCGATCAAAGGCGCTGACGCAATGCCCCAAATAGGCATCTGAATCTGATACGCCGCATTCAAATCTTTCTGCCACATAATCTCGCCACTTGCCGCATCAAAACAATGCAAATTCCCCATAGAACCCAACGCATAAGCCAAGCCATCTTGCACCGTCACAGACGCCCGAGGCCCCACACCATATCCCACATCGCGATATTCACAATCATATTCATAAGACCAAATCGTTTTTCCCGTTTCCCAATCAAAACAGTGAACACGTTCTACCTGCGTCGGCTTTGTCACTCGGTCGGTCACATACACACGTCCATTGGCAACCGTAGGCCCGCAATAACCACCAGAAAGGGGCACACGCCACTTCACATTTGCATCCACCTGCGCCTGTGTCAACGTCTCAGCAATGCCCGTCTCACGCCAAACACCATCACGATGTGCACCACGCCACTGTGGCCATTCATCTGCAAACACAGACGTACAAACAATCACCCAAAACATCAAAATCTTAAAAGCCATTAAATACCTTCCCTTTTCAGTGCCACCAAAAGAGGCGCCCGAAGCGCAAACCACACCGCAACAGTACTCACAATCAATCCCCCTTCAAAAATCAACAACAAAGTCGCTCCCAACGATTGCCACGGCACAGCCTGTCCAATCAAATGCGGCGCAGCCGTCACCAATGCCGACACGGTGCCAAGCGTCAAGCCCATCAATATCAAAAAACCATTCTCCATCAGCAACATCCGCGACAGGGACTTGCGCTGAAATCCAAATGCGCGCAGCACCGCCAATTCCCCTTGACGCTCAATCACATTGCGCAACACCACAATACCCAACCCAAACGTACCCAACAACAACCCCAAACCACCCAAAGTTTGAAACGTAGACAAATAGGTATTCTCAACGGCCCGAAAATGTGCGAGCTTTTGTCCCGTCGACATCGCATCCAAACCTATATCCTTCAACTGCTTTTCCAACAATGCCGTTAACGGAACAGCCTGATTCGTTTCCGCCAAAAAATACCCATATCCACCCTGCCCAGGAAAATGCTTTAAAAAATGTGACTCCGAAATAAGCACTTCACTCTGAAAAATACTGGTCTTCAACAACCCCACCAACCGCAGTTTCACATCTTCACCCGCCTCATTTTTCAACACAATATCATCACCCAAACTCTTATGCAAAATCCACATCACCGAATTGGCATCGCCAAATGCGGGAATCACGTCCGGCCCCAAATCTTGGGTCAACAAAGACCACGGATTTTCAGTTTCTTCAAGCGTCTGCTGAAACGAAAAACCACCCCGTTCAATCAACGCATCTGGCACACCCAACACCTTGGGCGTTTCCGGCTGATACAAATTCAAACAACTCACATCCTCACCGGGAAGGGCGCGTAAAGAAAAAATCTGAGCACCATCCAAAATACCCGCATCCGCATCCGAAAACCCAAGCTCAAACCGACCGTCTTCCGAGTTCAAATTCTGATAAAGCGGCACATCCACCTCTGCGACCACCGAAAAACCACCCGTACCCGATGCCTTATCATAAACCACATCATCAGCCAAATCCACACGCTGATTGGCACCCACCGCAACCACCACAAAACACGCACACCCAATCAACGACACACACAACAAACTCCGCCCAGGTTGACGCACACTGTTGCGCACGCCCATTCCCACAAGACCACTTAGCCTACGATGCACAGGCCTGCGAAACCACAACGCCAAAAAACTCAATCCAGAAACCAACAACAACGCACCGCATCCAAAAAACAAACCCACTGCCACCGTTGCCTTTGCCGTCACCGCCCCCACCAAACTCCCAACAGCCAAAAACAAACTACCAAACGCATACCCTTTTGTGCGCCGCCCAGAATGAGACGTATGACTTTCAAATACGCCCGACAACAAAGATCGAACAGGCACCGTCCCCAACCGTCGAATCGTCCGCCAAATCGCAAACAACACCACAAGGAGAGAAATCACATACCCCAGCAATAAACTCACACCATCTACATGCAAAAACAATTCCGATGTACCCACTGCCGCAATCCACCACGTACGCAAACCCGCCATCATCAACCACGCGTATCCCACTGCACACCCAAGCCCCAACACCCCACCCACACCCGCCAACAAAAGCGCCTCACCCATAAACCGCTTGCGAATGGTTTTGCTCTCATAACCTGCCGCCATCAAAATGCCCACTTCATGGGCCCGCTGCTCCACACCCAGCCGAAACAACAACCCCACCAACAAAGCTGCCGACACGATCAAAAAATTACTGAACCCAATAAACAACCCACCAAAATCAGTCGCACCAGAAGCAGACATCTCCGCCTGTTGTTTCACTGGTTGAAACGCCAACCCCACCGACTGCAGTGAAACCTTCTCAAGCAAACCCGCCTCAAATGCCGCCGCCATCGCTCCAACGTCTTTCACACCCACACGAACCGACGTCAACACCCCAAATCGGCTTTTCCACAACCGCTGCCCAGTCGCCGATGAGACAAACGCTTTGGGTGCCGCTCGATAATCATCCCAATACGATTCATCCTTTTCCCGAATGCGATTTAATGCCACCGGAAAAGGCGCGTCCCAAGCCGACATATCATCGGCATCTTGCAATCCAGGGTATTCGGGTGACAAAGTCGGGTCAGCGCCCAATCCCGTCATTGCCACAATCCCCTTCAATCGAAACAGACTGCTTCGCGTAATCAAGTCTTCTTTAGAACCGACCTCAAAATAATCTACCGCAACCCCATCACCCACCCGCACACCCAAATCCTCAGCCGTCCAAGCATTCAAAAATATCTCATCATCATCCAACACGGGGGCAATAGATCCATCCACCAATATCAGCCCACCAAAGTCTTTCACATCCATCGCCACAATCGTCGAGTAAGGCACCTCTTTTTCACCCACCCGAATCGCATTGGCCAAATACGTCAAGATGGGCAATGACGGTGCATGCTTCTCATCAGCCAACGTTTGAATCGTTTGTGCCAAATGCGGCTGCAAAATAAACTGCGTGCTCTCAATCGAAACGTGACCTTCTGCTTGCCGTATCACAACACCCAAATCATCCAATGTCACAGCCCGAGAAAGAGACCTTTCCACATCCCCCAGTCCCTTACCCGAAACCAAAAGCGTATTCACCCGATTGGGCTGACCCAATGCTTTTTGCAAAACAGGCAGCGAAACAAAAGCATTCAAGGGCACACGCTGATGCGCACGCAAACCAAAACGCCCCATACCCTGATCGGGCAACACATCCACCAGCGTCAACCGAAGCGTCTGTGTGGCATCTGCCAATTCATTGTGACCAAAAAGCGACTCGCGATGTATATCGCTCGGCTGTGCAAAAGAAAGCAAAATCGCATCACCCACCTGTGCATTTAATTCTTTCTGAAGCGATTCATTGACAATGACAGAAGGAAACGTCCCCTGTTCGCCGAGCGTGGAAACATCAGCCCCAAACAGCCCCGCAAACGATCCATCAATCCCCTGAATTTGCACCCGAGACGCACGTGCACCTTTTTGTGCATGGACAGCGGTACCCCCAAGCGTCACGGCAGGAACCACAGCGCCAAAGCTGTCTTCAACTTCCAACGCGCGCATAAAATCAACCGTCAAATCCGCTCGAAAAAAACGCTCAGAAACAAGAGCATAATCAATCTGCCCCAAACGATCCAACGACAAATCACGCAAACTGCCACGCACCGAATCACCCACCAGCAACGCACCCGTCAGCACGGCCGTTGCCACAGCCACACCCAAAATCACAGCGAGATTCATTCGCCAAAAATACACTAAACTTCGACGCACGTCCCCTCCTGCAATTCAAACCGACGTGCAAACCGAGC
>JBLHJX010000388.1:0-4144 GCA_047619225.1 Candidatus Latescibacterota bacterium | reverse complement strand
ATTTGGGACAAATTTTGACAGACACACCCTTTGATGCGTTTTGGGACTCGCTCCAGGCGGGCTCCCGGTTGAAGCAATATCAGATGGAGAAGTTTTTACAAGGCGTAGATGATGGGTGGATTATGCGCCAAGGGCGATATTATCGGGGCGCGTTGCAGGCAGAAGATGAGGAAGCCTGGGGGAAGGACTTTTTGACGTGGGCGTTGGCAGATGTAGGGCGTGTGCGCAGCCATTTTTTCTTGTTAAGACAGGCGTGTGTCGATATTCCTCATGGTGCAGAAGACAATCGTTTGCGAACGATTCGGGCTTTGGCGCGGGCAGTGGGTGATTCGGTGCGGTCGTTTATGCCTTTGCGTATCAAGATTCATGGGCAGCCAGATGTGAGTGATTTGGATTCTGTGCGGGCTTTTCGGAGACGGACAACGGTGACGGGTGGCGTTTTGGCCATGCTCACCGATTTGGAGGCGCAGATGATGCAGGTGTATGAAACGCCTGCGGCTGATGTGTTGGCAAAATTATCGGTGGGTTTGGGTGTTGATGCATGGTCGAAGTTGTTACAAAATGCTGTGTACGAGCAAAGACCTGCTGCCATTTGTCGCTTAGGTGCCGAACTCCTGGTGCAGTTACGCGAGGACATGCCCCGTCGTGCTCCTGCTAGAAGGTTGCAGATGATGGATTTGTCATTGGCGGTGGAAGGTGCCATTTTTCGAGCAATGGGTCAGTGGGTGGTCGAGACACCGGGTGAGATGTTGGCCAAAGCGCGTGCGTTGTTAAAAGCTGCTACAGGATGTGGTTATTTGGAGCTTTGGGAAGAAGATATGCTTGCGCCAATATTGGAGACTCCTACGAATGCAGAGCCGCTCGTTATATTTTCTGAGCAGGTTGGGATGGTTGGCCGAGCGGTGAACTGGGGCACGGGCACTGTGCGCACGATTTATGAACCCACAGTTGCACAGTTTGCATCATTTGAACCTTTGGCAATGGGGTTTGTCGATGATCGGGTGCGGGGTTCGATTTTGCTGGGCGTGGGTGATGTGGCAAGGCAATTGGCCGAAGCATTGGCGGGCGTGTCGGGTGGGGGGAATCAGATTATGGCCTTGCGTTTGGCTAAAGAAGCACGCGGGTTAAACCCAGGGTTTGCGCGTGGTGAACTGGTTGTTGTTCGAGAAGCTGGGCATGAAATGGATTTTGAGGGCCATAAGATTTATGTGCTGCAACAAGCACCTGCCGAAATGAAACCCGTTGCGGGTATTGCGACGGTATCTGAAGGCAATGCGGTTTCTCATGTGCAGTTGTTGGCGCGGAACTTGGGTATTCCCAATGCTGTGATGACGTCTGGTTTGGTGAATGCTCTGATGCCTTTTTCTGGCACACAAGTTTTTTATGCCGTGTCTCCGCGAGGGGTTGTGATCATAAAGCCCATTGCAGACATGACACAAACAGAAAAGGCTTTATTTGATAACAAACGCGTTTTGGATGAGCGCATTGAGGTGCCTACAGAACGCATGGATTTGTCGGATGTGGATTTGCCGTCGCTTATGGAAGTGCGTGCAACTGACTCGGGTGTGATTTGTGGCCCTAAGGCGGCAAACTTAGGCGAGTTGCGGTCTTTATTTCCCGGCCGGGTTGCGCAGGGAATGGTGATTCCCTTTGGCGTTTTCCGTGCCCATATGAATCAACCCATGCCGGGGTATGCGGGTTCATATTGGGGTTTTTTGCAGGAGACATTTGCAAGGGCAAAAGAACAAAGTGCTTCACAGATTGCGGAAGCAACGGTAGAGGCCGAGGTGTTGCAGCGATTGGCCCAACTGCGTGAGAGCATTAAAACAATGCCTTTTTTACCGTGGTTTTCAGGGCGGTTTTCAAAGCGTTTTGTATCTGTGTTTGGTGATTCGCTGGGTCAGGTGGCTGTGTTTGTGCGCAGTGATACCAACATGGAAGACTTAAAAGACTTTACGGGGGCGGGTTTGAATTTAACGGTGCCCAATACCAAAGATAAAGATGTTCTATTACAAGCCATTCGCGATGTGTGGGCTTCGCCCTTTACAGAACGCAGCTATCGTTGGCGTCAGAAATTTTTGAAAAATCCTGAGCAAGTCTACCCTTCGATTTTGCTGTTGCGCAGTATACCTGTTGAAAAGTCGGGCGTGATGATTACTGCCGGTGTGGGTGGGGGAAACGCACGGGATGTGACGGTGGCATTTAGCCAAGGTGTGGGGGGGGCTGTAGAGGGACAAGCAGCGGAAACCTATTTGCTCAAAGAAGGCGGGCAAGATCTGTTGCTTTCTCCGGCGCGTGAATCGCGATTTACAACCTTGCCAGAATCGGGTGGGGTGGCGAAGGCATCTGCCACATTTGAAAAACCTGTTTTGACCATATCGGATAGGGAGGCGCTTAGGACAATGGCAAAGCAAATTCGGGCGCGTTTGTCTGGCATGCCAGAACCCTTTGATGTTGAATTGGGTATGCTCAATGGAGAAGTTTGTTTGTTTCAAATACGCCCGTTTGTCGAGAGCAAACGGGCGCGTGCATCGGTGTATTTGAATGGGCTTGATCCTATCGTTCGCGAAGATGCGGTTGTGGATTTGACGAAGAGGCGAATAGGTGAATAAACGGATGGCGCAGAGCGTTTGGAGTGAAGATGTTTTTTACGCAAAAGGGACACGTTGGAACGTTAGAACGTTAGAACGTTAGAGGAGATGGACATGAATAGATTTATGGTGTTGTTGTTATGTGTGGCTGTGTTTTTTGTCGTGGGAAATGTGGATGCGTATCCGATGGATGGGTATGCAGAAACGGGTATTCGGCGGTTGGAGCGGGTGCGGTTGATTCAGGCGGGTGAGATACAAGGGCCCAAGTTGACGGTGGGGGCGCATAAGCTGCTTTCTTATGTGAAACTCAATTTAGAAGATCGGGCAGATTCGCTCCAGAAGTTGCCTGCCGTAGATGCTGATTTACAGAAGAAATTAGAAGGTCTTTTTCCTGATCGGCACGAGAGTTATTCCATTTCACTTATGGAAATTACGCCGGGGCGGCCTGTGCGATATGCTGCTTATCAATCGGAGCGGTTGTTTTCGCCGGGTAGTGTGGGTAAGCTTGTCATTGTGGCTGGGTTATTTTCGGAATTGAAACGGCTTTACCCAGATGATGTGGAAAAACGGCGTGATCTTTTGCGCAATCGGATGGTGACGGCTGGCAAATGGGTGGTGGGTGGTCACCATGAGGTGCCTATTTATAATGTGGAAGATCGCAGCTTTGTATCGCGGGCGATTCATGAAGGTGATGTGTTTTCGTTGTATGAATGGACCGATCATATGATGTCGGCCAGTGCCAATTCGGCGGCGAGTACGGTTTGGAAAGAAGTGATGTTGATGCGGGCTTTTGGCACGGCATATCCACCGTCTGAGGAAGTTGAAGAGGCGTTTTGGAAAACGACGGCAAAATCAGAATTGCGGGCAATGGGCCTGTCTGTGGTGAATGATCCATTGCGAACGATTGGTATTGCCAAAGGCGACTGGCAATTGGGATCTTTTTTTACAAGTTACGGACAACGGGTGGTTCAAGGTGCCGGAAGTTTTGCCAACCCGCGTGGTATGATAATGTTTTTGATGCGCCTTGAGCAAGGATTGGTTGTGGATGCTTGGTCGAGTTTGGAAATTAAGCGTTTGATGTATATGACGGCCAAACGCATTCGCTATGCATCGTCTTACGGCATTGCGCGGTCGGCAATTTATTTTAAATCGGGTAGTTTGTATAAGTGCAAACCCGAGCCAGATTTTAAATGTAAGAAGTATATGGGCAATGTAGAAAATGCGATGAATTCGGTGGCCATTGTGGAACGTTCCAATGGGCAAGTGTATTTGGTGGCATTGATGTCGAATGTGTTGCGCAAAAATTCGGCGGAAGACCATCAGGCATTGGCAACGGAGATTGATCGTATTTTGGGAGATTGAAAGGCGCAATGATCGTTTTGTGGTTTATTGAAATTGATATGTTGTGTCCTGTTTACTGATCTTGGTACTGTGTTTTGGCGTGGTTTCGAGAACACTTTTGGAGGTGTTTTGATGGAAAAAAAGCAGATGATGAGCTTGTCTTTATCTCGCGCAACACACGGCAAGAGATCGTATGTGAGAGATATTATTGT
>JBLHJX010000387.1:0-4154 GCA_047619225.1 Candidatus Latescibacterota bacterium | reverse complement strand
TTTTCGGAAAGCCCCCAAGGCAGAGCAGGTGGAAAATGGTTCATAAATGGTTATCCTCTATCCGATCATAGTTGCGCCAGAATCCACACAAACTACCACTTGCTTGGATTCTCAATATATCTCAACAACCGCTCCATCCACTCTTTATCCACCCCATAGGGCATATACATTACATACGTATCCAAACGCCACAACCGCAACAACCACGTTATGATCTCATAGTCCAATTCAATGGGCCTGCATGAGTCGTAACCATCCTTAAATGCCGAGCAAAATCCGATGCCAATTCAAGCTTTCCCTTGTCTGGAGCCCAGCCGTCTTCTCCTTGTAACGCGGGTGCAACCTTCAAGTAATAACATTCTCCATCCGCTCGAACACGATAAACAAGCCGAGAATGATTCTTAACCACTTCAAAATCCGACACATCAGAAAACCAAAGCGGAAAAATCTCTTTCGGTAAAATGGAGAAAGTGACATCATCACTGAATGGTTTATTCGCCACTGGAGCATCCTTTCTAATCATTCAAACAACCCACCGCCACAAGACCATACGGAAAAATTATTACATTATGGTCTCTATGCCTAGATATCAATTCCTCAAAGGAACGGCTTATTCAATCAGCCACTCTCACAGTTCTGTCTTTCGTAGTTCCTGATCACCATGCCACGGCCAGGACGAAACCCAAGTTTCTCATAGAAGGGTCTTAAATCCTCACCACACATAAGGTCAACCATGTAAATACGCTGCTCTCTTTGGGCACAACATGGAAGACCAATACTAATTCAGTCAGCACAATACCGCTGGTCAAACCTCAGATGATCCGTATATTTATATTCTAGGAAATGCGAGTCCATCCTATCAACCCAGCCGGCCTACTAAAACAAGAAGCAAAATCCGAATGATAAGACATTACCAATTAAAAAAACTTAGACCAGGAGACAGAGAATGAAAATACCAAAGATAAAGTGGCCGCTAATAATCATAGCCCTACTCATGTACCCATCCCTCATAAAAGCCGCAGACTGGCCGCAGTGGTGGGGGCCAGAACGAAACGGCATATCGCACGAAACGGGCCTACTGAAAGAATGGCCAACAGAAGGTCCAACCTTGCACTGGCAAATCAAAAATCTTGGTTCTGGTTATGGAACACCTGTGGTGGTTGGTGATCGCCTCTATGTCGTGGTCAACGAAGGGGTGGAAGACGAATTTGTGCGTGCATTAGACGTCAAAAGCGGCCAGCAGATTTGGTCAACACGCATTGGCAAAGTCGGAAAACCCGATCAAAAACCAAGCTATCCCGGTTCACGCTCAACACCCACCGTTGATGGTGACGTGCTGTATGTTTTTGGCTCTGACGGTGACCTTGCATGTTTAGAAATTGCCACAGGAAAAACCCGCTGGCATCTCAATGTTCGTGAAACGTTCGGCGGAGAGTTCGGAAGATGGGCCTATGCAGAATCTCCCCTCATTGATGGAGACCTCCTCATTTGTGCACCCGGCGGAGCAGAAGCCACCCTCGTCGCCCTAAACAAAATGACCGGAGACCTCGTCTGGAAATCGTCAATACCCGAAGGCGGTCAAGCGGCTTACGCATCAACCATCATTGCAACAATAGCAGGAAAAAAACAATACGTCCACTTTCTCCAAAAAAACTTAGTTGGCGTAGATCCTGAAAATGGAAAGCTGCTTTGGCAATATGCCAAAACCTCCGAGGGCAGCCCAGCCAACATTCCCACACCCATCGTACACAACGACCACATCTATAGCGCCAGCAATCGCGGTGGTGGAAGCCTCATACACATCAAAGCCGATCAAGATCCAATGGCAGTAGAAGAAGTGTATCATTCACTCAAACTACCACGGGCAGTCGGTGGCGCACTCTTAGTTGACGGATACCTATATGGCACCACCGACAAAGCCATGCAATGTGTCAACTTCATGACCGGTGAAGTCAAGTGGACAGATCGCAGTGTTGGTTCAGGATCACTCTGTTATGTAAATGGCCGACTCTACGTCCATGGCGAAGCAGGAGAAGTCGCACTTATTGTACCAACGCCTGATGGATATCGTGAGCAAGGCCGATTCACTCCGCCAGAACAACCCAACGTCGGCCAAGCCCAAGCATGGGCCTATCCCGTCGTCGCAAATGGCCGTCTCTACATCCGCGACTCTGGAACACTCTCGTGTTATGATGTCAAAGAAAAAGAATAAATTTGCCTGGATGCAGTGAGATATGATCTTGCATAAAAAAAGGAAGAAGAGAGTGTGAGCCTCTCTTCTTCCTTTCTTCTCTCTTCTAACCCCTATTACATCCCCGCAGCATGACGCCTCGCCTTTGGATCACCCGCAGCATAAAATTTTCCATTCTCCTGATCTATATAAACCATCACAGGCGTCGCAATTGCCCCCTCTTTTACTTCCACTGTATGTCCACGCTTGGCCAATTCATCCTGCACCTCTTGGCTTATACCGTCGTTCACCGTCAATGAACCCGCCTCTTTAAACGTCTGCTCACGCACTGGATTTGGGTCAAAAGAATCCTGGTGATGCGCCGTTGCAAAACGCGGTACATGAACAGCCTCTTCTGGCTGAATATCAAACTCAATAAAATCGAGCAACAAAGTCAACGCCGCCTGATCTTGTAAATCACCACCCGCAATACTAATCGCCAATATCGGTTTGCCATCTTTCAACACCATCGTCGGTGTCAATGTAATACGTGGACGTTTACCCGGCTCAATGCAATTTGGATGCCCCGGCGTGGTATTCAAACTGCGCAACCGATTGCCATACGTCACCCCCGTCGTACCCCCATCCACCGTAGGCCGATGCACATTGGCACTCGGCGTAGCCGACACCACATTGCCCCAACGATCCGCCACCACACACGTCGTCGTCCCACCAATCCCCGGTCGAAACACCCCACCCTCTTTAATCGGTTTCATCATAAACGGATCACCTGGTCGCGCTTCCAACGACGCCGTTTGCATATCAATCAACGGTTGACGCATCGCCGTATATCTGTCCGACAACAATGCGCCCATAGGCACACCCGAAAATGCCGGATCGGCATAATACGCATCCCGATCTGCCATCGCCAACTTAATCGCTTCCGTCACCACATGAATATAATCTGCCGACAAATGCCCCATCGCCTTCAAATCAAACCCTTCGAGCAAGCGCAAAGCCTGACACAAAAATGGCCCCTGTGTCCACGTACCACACTTGCAAATCGTATAGCCCTTATAATCCACCGTCACTGGATCTTCAATGGTCGTCACATGCGCCGCCAAATCCTCCCGCCGCAAAAAACCACCCTTCTTGATATAAAACGCTTCCAAGTCTTCAGCAATATCATTGCGATGTGCATTGCGCCCATAAAAACGATCTGTCGCCGCTTGCAGTTTTTCCTCGCGGCTTCCATCTGTCAACTGTTCCTCTTCAACCATTTTACGCAATGTAACCGCAAGCTTCGGATGCCAATCTTCTTCGCCCGCATCCAAAATATTTAACACGGGTCCTACAATTTCCGCAAACGACATCGTCCCATATTTTTGAAGCGTCGTAATACACAAATCCACCACCGAAGGCACAGGCGCCATCTTCATATCTCCATCACCCGGAATCCCATGTTCCATATACCAATCAATCGCCTCTTGTGATCTCGGCGCACGCCCCATCCCACTCAATGCTTTCACCGTCTGCGTCTTCGCATCAAAAATCAAAAGCGGTACTTCCCCACCAATCGAACACGCAAAATGATCCGTCACATTCAACGCCAAAATCGTACCCGCCGCCGCATCCGCTGCATTGCCCCCAGCTTCCAAAATCTCAATACCCGCAGCAACCGCCCCCGCACCTCCTGCTGCCACCACACCTTTATCACTCTCCGCCTTCCAACCAATATCTTCCACTTTTATACTTGGCATCGCCAACCTCCTTTTGGGTTCAAACCACAATGTATGTCATATCTCAAGATCCACATATCACGCTCATGGATATAGCCAAGTCACAACCAAACTTCAACGTATAAATAAAGTGCCTCCTGTGATTGTTCACAGAAGGCACCTTCAAAAACATCGCAAAGAGTCTATACGCTTAGTTTATCGAATCATCGCTTCGCGCACACCCACGTGCACATCATCCTTTGCTT
>JBLHJX010000386.1:0-4155 GCA_047619225.1 Candidatus Latescibacterota bacterium | reverse complement strand
TTCAATACGCGCAGAACTACTGGCACTTGATTGCATTACGCCAGAGTTTGTGGTATTCGGCAACCTTGCCTGGGGTGACTGATTCTTTGTTTAGTGAAGCGATTAAGTGGGAGTGGATTGCGGGTGGGTTTGCATTTACCGCAGGCTCGTATTTCATATTGTCTTTTATGCGAATGCCGGTGTCCCTGATTTATGGATTTATTCGGGGCCTGCAAGGCTTGCCTCATATGCTCATTCCCGAAATGGTCGGTGCACTGATTGGGCGCTATTATTTGGAGAACCGATTTGGCGTGCGGCAGTGGCGACAATACGCGCCCGTGATTTTTGCTGGGTTTGCCTGCGGCATGGGGTTGATCGGAATGTCGTCGGTGGCAATTGCGTTGATTTCTAAGTCGGTGACGCAGTTGCGGTATTAGGGCACACCAGAGGGCTTCGAGAAAGCGTAGGTGTTCCTATCCTCAAACGACCGTGGTGTTCCAAACACAGTCTTAAAAGGTTGCAAGACCCAAAAAAACCGCTCAAGAGAGCGGTTTTTTTGTTCTATGGTTTCGTGTCTTTCGTGCCCTTTTCATGCCCCTTAGTGATCCCTCAACGATACCCAATCTTCAACCGCTTGCCAAGTGGTGTCACTTTAAGTATATTTCAGTTGTACAATAGTACAACTGAAATAGAGGTGTTTATGGATATTGTCGTTGACACATCTGTAATTCTTGGTGTGATCCTCAATGAGGCGCACAAACCAGCGCTTGTTGCGCATACAAGAGGTGCCAATCTCATTGCACCGCCAACGCTTCACTGGGAGATTGGCAATGCGTTTTCAGCTATGTTTAAGCGTCAGCGCATGACAATAGAACAAGCAAACGCGGCACTCGAGACCTATCAGAAAATTGTTATTCGGTTTTCTCCTGTTGATCTTGCACCCGCACTGGTATTGGCTGATATGTTGGATATTTACGCCTATGATGCTTACATGATCTTATGTGCACAGAAACATCGGTGTCCACTTCTTTCTCTCGATGGTGGGCTTAAAGAGGCTGCAAAACGGGTACAAGTAGAAATTTTGGAGGTCTAATTTATGAATGCCTATACTTTTTCGGAGGCACGTCAAAATTTTGCGCAAGTATTGGAAGATGCCCAAGCAGGGGGTGAAGTGCGCATTAAGCGAAAAGATGGTCGGGAGTTTGCGATCAAACCCGCCGCAAAAAACGAATCGCCACTCAATGTTGAAGGTATTGATCTGAGTGTTTCTGCTTCTGAAATTGTTGATGTTGTGCGTGAAATCCGCGAACGATAAAAAAGTAATTCTTAAAATAAAAAGTCGTGCATTTACGTTTGAATGCACGACTTTTTTTATACCTAAATGCGTTATTCTCCACGCATCACTTCACCGGTCGTTTGTAATAATCCTCCCACTTTTCCGACGGCTCGAATCCCAGAATTCGCCGCGCCTTGTCGGCTGTGTATTTCCCGTGACCCTCGTAGCTTAGCATATTGAATTCCTGATAGTTCTCCGGCACCGATTCGATCTCTAAGGCCAGCTTGCACGCCTCGGCAAGGTCATCGTAAACAATTGTCATCGGCGGGAAATCGGTTTCCCGTCTAAGGCCATCTGGTCGAGGGCCCAGGCCATTGAAAACGAATGTGATGGTTTGAATGCCGTATCGACGCGCATAGATGCGACAAATCTCGTAGGACATCGTTTTCGTCAGGCCATAAAGGTGTGTGCCAGGTGCACGTGGTACGTCCGACACATCAAATTCGTGGTCGTGTGCGCTGCGAATACATTGGGGGCCCGTGTGGATGACGCGTTTGATACCCAACTCGGCGGCCGCTCGCATCACGTGCCAGGCGCCGGTCACATTCACATCGAACGCCCCATCACGCGCAGACCGAATCACCGTGAAGTTCATAATCGCATCGACACCGCGTGCGGCTTCTAATACCTGGTCGTAATCGGTCACATCAACGTGACCGATCTCACGCCCATCTGGATAGGGTGAAACGTCTGTCAGTTGAAAGTCATACGTCTTTTCCAGCATGGGAACGATGTATGGCGCGATGTTACCCGAGGCGCCTAATAGGAGAATTTTTTTCATTACGCGCCCTCCCCAAATCCACGCGGCTGCAGCCCAATAGGGGGTTGCAACCCGGGGACCCGCTTGTTTTCGAGAAGAAATCTCGGGTTGGGATGATTTCCCACGATGTGGAAGACGGCATAACGTCTTTGCCAGTTTAGCCGAGCAGACGTATCGCGGTCTACCGCCATTGCAAAGGCCTTTGCCGCATCGCGATAGTCCAGCCAGTCAACATCGGGAGCGCCTTCAACTGTGTCTGCGTCGACCAAACAACCGAGCCGGAGAACCGAGACAGAAAGTGCGTGTTCGCGAGCGAATTCACGTGCAGCGATCTCAGACAGTGCGGGCAGCATTTGCTCGAGGTCGTCTGTGGGATCGGGTCGCCAGTATTCCGTAATGTAGATATCGTCTGGATATGAGTTGAAGAACGCGAGCGAACTCCCCATAACGAATCGACGAACCCCCGCATCGACAGTCGCGCGCAAGAGCATATAGGTTCCACGCGTGGCCCGGTCTATTTGGTGTCCTGGTATCTTCCCGACGATTTCGCCCAAGTGGATAACCGCGTCGACACCGCGCACGGCTTCCCATACGGCCGTGTCTTTGTTCAGTTGGGTCGGGTCGATGACTTCAAATTCATCATCCGGGCGTTCGCTCTGAATCGCGTTGACCATACGCTCGTCTTCTGCAGCGATTAAAATTTTCACAGGTTCCTCTTCCTTTCGCGGCCAGAGACCGCTCCTACCAAGCACGATAAGAAATCGAGGCAAAGACCCCTATGGTCGGTTTCGCCCGCCGCGAGTCCTGAGGCCACGCAAGGTTAAATACCAAGGTGCAATGCGGTTTTTATATTTCATGTTCGAAGATTAATACGAAGCGTATCAATTCCCAAGGGAAATTTTTAATGTGCAAACTCTTATGCAGGTTCTGTCTCCGACCTTTCTACAACTTACACCTTGTTTAATTGTATTCCATTAATCTACATAAATTTATACTTGATATCTGCACGGATGTTTACTATTATATACCCAGCAGTTTAGGCTAAAAAAATCTAAAATGAGAACAAGTGGGCCATTGTTATGGGTGTTTGGGAAGCTGAAACTTTCCCAAACTGATTTTTAAGGGGAATCTTATGGGCACAGTGCTTGAAGGGCTGACGTGCCGGCCATTGTGGGTGTCACAGATGGGGTGTTTGAAGGGGTGTTTGGATTATTTGGAAATGGGGATGTCCGAAGCGTGGATGTTTGGCGTCACAGGTCACGCGTTTGTGAACAACATTGCATTTGATGTATGCCCCAGTGGCCCCACGGCGTGGCAGTGTGAGATGTTGTTCAAATTGGGCAAAAATGCCGGTTTTGATGTGGATACAGTTTTCGCTACCAAAGCCGACAGTGATTTTCCAGAGCAACAACTCAAGGCCTGGACGTTGATGCGCGAAGCACTTGATGCGGGGGTGCCCTGTTATGGGTGGGAACTGCAAAAGCCAGAATATTACGCCATTGTGGGTTATAATGATGCAGGCTACCATTTCCACGGGCATGGGGCTGATGTCGATACCCCTGTTCGAACGTGGAATACATTGGGTGATTCTGACATGGGCATATTGGCCGTGCATTCGGTAAAACCTGGGTTGGCAACAGAAGATGCGTTTGCGGTGCGCGAAGCCCTCTCGTTTGCCGTCCAATTTGGTCGGTCGCGCGATTGGGTATTTGAAGACTATACGTCTGGCCCAGACGGGTTTTCTGTGTGGGCCAACGCCTTGGAGACGGGCAAAGCAAATGGTATGGGTGTGGCCTATAATGCTGTGGTGTGGGCCGAGTGTCGCCAATATGCGGTGGAGTTTTTGAAGTCTGTTATTGCACGCGGCATTTTATCGCGCGATGAAGTACAAGACGCGCGTGAAGCATATGAAATCTCTTACAACGCCCTTCAAGAAATATCTGAACTGTTTCCTTTTTTTGGTCATCGAGAAGACCATATTCAAGATGAAGGACGCGTCAAAAAAGCAGTCGAACTTTTATATCAGGTGCGCGATGCCGAAGACCGTGCATTAAATACATTTGAAGAAATTGTGTCTGCT
>JBLHJX010000385.1:0-4193 GCA_047619225.1 Candidatus Latescibacterota bacterium | reverse complement strand
TGCAACCAGTCGGAAATTCTCAGCAATTGTTCCCTGAAACAAATGACCGACTTCGGGCACGTATGCAATGCTGCTTCTCAACGTGATAGGATCGAGCTGTCGGATATTCATATCGTCGATTAACACACGACCAATCTGTGGCACATACATGCCCAAAATCAATTTCAAAATCGAAGTGGCTCCCGAACCTTCGTGGCCGACAATCGATAGAATTTCCCCCTTTTCCAGATCGAAGCTCACACCAACCAGTGCGGGGAAAGCATCTGGACTATAACGAAGTCCCACTTGAGAAAACGAAATCTTGCCAACCAAACCCCCACTAAAAAAAGGCGAAATCCCAGACCTCCGTTCTTGTGGCAACGCCATGAACCGATCAATCTGCCGAATGCTCTGCCGAATACGATCCAGTTGAATCAGCACAAAAAAACCCGTGCGAAGCGGGGCAAGAATACGTGACACTAAAAAAATGCAGGCCAAAAGCGCCCCCGTACTCATATCTCCATTGAGTACGCGGTGTGTGGAAACACCAATAGTCGCAATCAGAGCGCATGTAATGATCACCTGGGACACAGTGCTCACAAGGGTCTGAATCTTGGTAGTGTCATACGCATTTAAGGCAGCATCAGCAGACAGGGTCTGGTAGCGTTTGCGCCAGCGTTCACGACTGCCCGTATATTTGACAGCAACCAATCCGGAAAGCATTTCTAGCAAAAACTCCTGCTTCTGAGAACCTGCTTTAGACTTTTGAACATTGCTGCGATTTGAAAACTGGATAATGCCAAAACCAAACATAATAAATAAGAGAACACTGACAAAGGGCACATAGGCAACCGCCCCCCCGATGACAACAACACCAGCAATAAGAAAAATGATAAATGGCAGATCAAAAAGAGCTGCCGCCGCAGGGCCAGCAAAAAAGTTGCGCACAGTTTCAAAGTCTCGAATCCGAGCCAATTGTGGGCCAATAGAAACCGTCTCCGTGTATGATGGAGGCAAATAGAGCAACTGTCTCATTACCTGATTGCTTACAATATTCGCCATACGCACACTAGAAAATTCCATCAAATATGTGCGCAAAAAGCGAAAACCAGTATGAGCGACAATGTAAATACTGCTTCCCAGAAGCCAAGAGATAAATACTCTGTTTGGGCTTGCCATGGCCATTTGCTTGTAAATCGCCATGATGAAAATGGGCGATGCAAGGGATAAAAGGCTAATTACAAATGAAAGCAGCAGATTCGATATAAACAGCTTCCGAAACCGTGCCAGTAGTTGGGCAAACCACTTCTGCTGCCGTTCGAGCAACGACACGTCATCGCGCCCAATAGGCGTAAAAACATAAACCTGACCGGTGTCTGGCCATTGCGATGGATCTAAATAACAAGCGCTCTCGCCATCAAACACAAGAATAGGATCATTCTCATCATGGTGTAGTATAAAACACCGATCTGATGGATCGATAACCAGACACGGCAAAAGCGATGGGTGTAGTCGGCTGATCTTCGATTCAAACTCCTGCACACGAAAACCCAACTGCGCCATAACATTCAGAAACGCAACAGGCGTCATATCATCCAAATTACTGGGTAAAGCTTGAACCATTTCACTTTCTGTACCCTGCCATTCGAGAGCCTCAAGTAATGGACGCAGACATTGAGACAGGGGGTGCGTAATCGAATAAGGTCCGATGGTTTGTGCGGTCGCTTGGTTCACGGAATGTAAGTCCTATATCCCCTACGAAACGCAGGGATTGATGCGAATAATTAACGTGTGGTATTTTTAAACGTATCTAATAATTCCAATAACATACTGGTTTCAAGCTGACCGGCGACCAGTTCGTATACATCGTCCGCAAGTCTAAGAAAATTCGGCTGATTTGTAACCATCACCAGCGTGCACTTCCCCTTCAAATCGCCAACCAGCACACGCATGATATCTTGGCTTTCTCGATCCAGTGCCTCGGTCGTTTTATCCAAGAGAAGGACTTTGGGTTTTGTCGTGAGCGCCCGAACCAAACCGAGGCGCTGAATAATACTGCCAGGCAGCAGATTTTGAGACTGTGGATTCATAACCGTTTCATAACCCAAAGGGAGGGTGGCAACCAACCGATCAAAATCGAGCCGACGGGCGACATCAAAAACGATATCATTTTTGCCTGCATCAAACATCGTTAGGTTCTCAAGAAGTGTGCCATTGTAGAGCGGTGCAGTTTGGGGTACGTAGGCCATTTGCCCATGTAGATCTGTTTGATCATAGATTTTGAGATCTTGCCCATCAATCAAAACCCGACCTTCATTGGGTTTGAGCATACCCATCATCGTGTATAGCAAAGTCGTGGAACCCGACAGACTGGCACCGTGAATACAAATGGTACTGCCAGACAGAATAGATAGTGAGACATTTTGTAAGGCAAGGGGCCGATCGGGTTCATATCTAAAAGAAACGTCCTGTAATTCCAGGCTCCCGGTGATTGTCTTGGGAAAAGGTGCAGCGTCAGAGGGTTGTTCTGATGATAGAGATAAAATGGTGTTCAAGCGCGACAGTGCGATCCGAGCTTCCGAAAATTGGGTGAGAAAACCGGCCAAATTCTGGACGGGCTGCATAGCACGTGCACTGAGCAAGCTACAAGCAGTTAAGGCACCCAGTGTCAAATCACCTGAAACCACGCGGCTCGCACCAAAACCGAGCACACCAAAAAGTGCCATGTTAGAAAACATGGCACCAAGAGTTCCAGGTAGTGTATTCCAGAAACTCACCTTCAGGTTGGCATCAGCCGTAAGAGCTTGAAAGTTTTCGTATCTGCGCAACTGCATTTCTTCCATCGAGAGCGCTTTGATTTCATGAATGCGGCCGAGCAATTCAATCACAAAATTGGTTCGGCCTTCTTCGTGGGCAATTTGTTGATTTCTGGCCATTTCAAAATGCTGGTTTAAATAAAAAACAATAACAAAAAACAAAAGGATCAATCCGATTGGCACGAATACCAGAATGCCGGACAGATACGCTATTGCAGCCAAAAACAGAAGCGCAAATGGGAGATCCAGCATCGTCTGAAAAATCTGGCCGGCATAAAAACTGCGAAGGGTACCAATGGCACCCAACCGCTCTAAATGAGTGCTCGGGTCAGTTCTCAAAAATGAACCGGTTTCGCTATAAAGAAATCGATCAACAGCTTCTCTACCCACCAGATGCTCAAAACGCGCAGCCACAAACCCGCTGATGAACGATCTGGTAATACGCAAGATGCCCTCAAGCACAACAGCAACTAAACTGCCCACAATGAGCCAAGTCAAAGAATCTACTGCACCATAGATCAAAATACGGTCATATACCTGCATCAACGTAAGCGGTAATGCCAAAGACAAAAAACCAATAAACAGTGTCGACACGACCATATCTTTAGACCCAACAGCAAACTGAGACATCGTTGTGTGCAAAGATCGGATATCCTTGGCAAGTAGATTGAGCATTACCTTGTTACCATTGGAAAGTAAAAATTAAAGTCCACTTACTCAGACGAGCAACGGCCAAGTTGGACGTTGCTCACCTTGTGCCCCAGCCCTACCTATTTTCAGCGCAGAAAACGTCACCAAAAAAGCCAGAATAGTTCGAAGTGATTTCATGATGTGACACCCTCCCTTTATCAAAAAGGAACCCAGGGGACCTCCTCAAACTCCCTGAGTTCCTTAGAGATACTTAGGCAATCTATTTCACAGCTTCTTCGTGAGCAATGTTGACTGTTTTCATGATTCTGGCAGCAACCCGGTATGGATCTGCATTGGAAGCTGGTCGCCGATCCTCCAAATAGCCTTTCCATTCGTGCTCAACGGTATAGATTGGTATGCGTAGTGAAGCACCCCGATTGCTCACACCAAAACTAAATTTGTCCATGGAGGCCGTTTCATGCTCACCTGTCAACCGCTCTTCATTGCCTGTTCCATATTCTGCCAGATGCTCGGCATGATATGGACCGAATCCATCCAGAAGAGCATCGATATATGCCTTACCACCCGTTTCACGAAGATAGGGGTAAGAGAAATTTGAGTGCATGCCCGATCCATTCCAATCGCCCTTGATTGGCTTGGGATCGAGATTGACCCAAATACGATGCTTCTCCGAAAGCAGGAAGAGAAAATACCGTGCAAGAATCAGGTCGTCACAAGCTCTCTTAGCGCCTTTACCAAAGCACTGGA
>JBLHJX010000384.1:0-4199 GCA_047619225.1 Candidatus Latescibacterota bacterium | reverse complement strand
TACATAATGGCTACGTGATCGGCCACTTCGGCAATGACACCCAAATCGTGGGTGATCATGAGCACTGCCATGTTGAGGCGTTGTTGTAATTCGCCCAATAGTTCGAGAATTTGTGCTTGTATGGTAACATCTAAGGCGGTGGTCGGTTCATCGGCAATGAGCACGTCGGGGTTACACGATAGGGCCATTGCAATCATCACGCGTTGACGCATCCCACCCGATAGTTGGTGGGGGTATTCATTGGCGCGTTGTTCGGGCGCAGGAATGCCCACAAGGCGAAGCATATCGATGGTTTTTTCTCGTGCGCTATTTGCATCGAGACTTTGATGCCGCATAACCGCTTCGTCTATTTGGAACCCGCAGGTATAGACCGGATTGAGACTGGTCATGGGTTCTTGGAAAATCATTGCAATATCGTTGCCACGTACATTGCGCATGTCGTATTCAGACAGTGACAAGAGATTGCGATCTTGAAAATAAATAGCACCGTTGGTAATGCGACCCGGGTGAGATAAGAGCCGCATGATGGACAATGATGTGACACTTTTCCCACACCCTGATTCACCGACCAAACCCAACGTTTTGCCCGGATACAGATCAAAAGACACGCCATCGACAGCACGTGCGATACCATCGTCTGTGTGAAATTGGGTGTGTAAATTGTCCACCCTTAAGATGGGTTGTGCAAAAGACAATGTATCTAAGACTCCCGGGTAGGGTGGATCGTTCCCAGTTTCTTTCAAGAATGCTTAAGATAAGCAAAAATAAATGATTAGGCAAAAAAAGACCGCTTGTTATCGCGGTCTTTTTAGGTGCCTATAGGTGCTTGAATGCTAAAATAGAGGCAATTGTAGATTGAGCCAGTCTTCGAGCAAAAACCCAGCCCGACCGATGAGCAAAGACAGACGTGCCATGATGGTATAACCAAAAGAAGCACCAAAAGATATCATAAGAAACCAGATGCCCACTTTGGAGGCGACACCTACGGCCCCTGTATGCTCAACGGAATAAAAAAAGTAGATGAGCACCGTGACCACGCCCACGAGAATGACCACCAAATTGAAACCCGCCAAATCGGCTGTAATGGGTTGCATGGAGGGTTGCATTTGCGCAAGAACATTGGCGGCAATGGTGCGTGGAATGGCCAACCCTGCACCCAGCCCAACTACAAATGCAAATGCAATGCGACTGAGCCAGCTGATATTGTCTGAGGCAAGCTGTGTGAGCATAAATAGGCCCAACAGCACAGGAAAAATCAAGAGCCATTCGTGATTACCGCCTGTTTGGCCATTGAGGTCGAAGGTCGGATTGATAACGTCAGCGAGCAAGACGGTGTACCAAACTTGATTCATCGTATAGGCTGCTGCGACACCCACGTACAGATTCTCGGTAAATTTAAAGAGTGGGTTGTCTTTGTAGAGAAAACTGTAGAGCGACAGTGTAATGCCTGCAGCAATGAACGTTCCTAATCCGGCCCAATCGGGTGATAAACTGCCAGTGGCCAAAAGGAAGATATTAATGACAAAGAAAACAGAAAGAGACGTAATGAAGAATATTTGGTCACGTGTCATTTTGCACCTCCTTTCTTGCGATCATAAAGGAAGTAGATTGTGTTGCCCAAAAGTATAAATAAGATGATAATAACGTGGACCACCGATTGTGGGCGCATCCCATCTGTTGCTGTACCTGGGGTGTTGATTAGTTTTTCATATTCTGCTGCGCCTGCCAAACCACCCATCAGGCCATTCATTTGGCCTGATTGTAGATAGGGAAATTGATCAGGTGCCATCACGGCAGTACAACCAATGCCAAATTTGAATTTATAGCGCTCTTGCCCATATGGAATCCAGACGCCATCGGGTGTATTTCCTGCAGCAAGACAAATAACATAATCAAAATCTTTAAGCCCCAAAATGCGCTGGGTAACGGCAAGGTCTGCGGTATTGTTGCCTTGGAGATCTTGAGGGTATGTGCCTTGAAAATCGCGCCCCATATTGATGACTAATGAATGCATACCTGTTTTATATCCTAAAAACACGTAGTCTGTACCATATTGGGCATCAAATTCTTTGGAGGTGGTATCAAGCGCTTGTTGTACAAGTCCCACCGCTTGTGGCCAAAGGCACATGCCCACCACTTTGACTTTTTTACTGAAGCAGTGGCGTAAGACAGAAAGAGTCATCGGTTGTATTTCGGGCATGGAACCTGGGCCGTAATCGAAAGATATGAGCACGGTTCCGTTTTGGGCTGCCACTTCTTCAATCGTATTGTAAATGGCACGTACATTGGCTGTTGGTTTGATGGGCAGTGGAAACGTGGTGAGTGCGGGTAGAATGACCCCAATGGCAACGAAAATAAAAATGAAGCGGCGGTCGAGGTTGATTAAAAAATCTTTCATTATTCACCCCCACCGAGATAGGAGCGTTCAATGCCAAAGATGATGCGCAATGATGTGGCAATGGCACCGAGGCTGACGCCCAATAAAATACCACGTTTGGCCGCCAAGTTTGGCACGGCCATGAGCCACTGTGAAAACCAGGGAATCCAATCGGAAATGAGTACGCCAATGGGAACACGCCCCAACATCACGATGATGGCCGAAACAAGTAAGATCGCGGCCTCTGGGGTGCGTGCTCGAAATGTGCGATAGGCAGCTGATGCAATGAAAAATGCAAGGATGGAGAACATGGTTGCATCGGCAGGAACTTGAACATTGTCAAACATCCACACAAACGGCCCGCTGTCTGCCACTTGGGGTTTGAATGGCCCAAGTCCATCGTTATATAAAGAAAACAATATCATGAGGCCAAAGCCTAAAAATACCAGAAAACTATATCCCCACCCCCCCTGCTGTCTTTTGACGCGGTTTAGATGCAAACTCATGAGGCTATAGATACCTAATAACATAGCAAAGGCCGCGATGATGCGATCCCAACGCGCCAATTCTTGCTCGAGGTCTTGTGCTGCCGTATGTGGGATGTAGTAGATTAGAATGCCGAGTGTTCCCACAATAAATGCGATGAGCAGTGGCAATGTACGTCTTAAAAAGAGCATAGGCGGGTTCCTTATATCTTAATAGGCCGTGAAGATATGGGCCAGTGTTTGGTTGCCCATTGTTGCCAATAATGTGCCCAGTACGAGCGTGAGGAGTAAGAAGGCTTTGCCAACATCCATGCCTTTGAGACTGCCCATTAATTTGGGCTCACGAGACAGATACGCGCTGGCGGCATAGAGTTCTTCACCCATTAAGGTATAGTCACATGTTGTAATGAAAAAAGGCAGCTGCGTGTAAGAGTCTGTGCCTGCAATTTGGATGGCACCGATGTTGGCACCTGTTTCTGCTAAGAGCAAAGATTCGGCGTAAAAATAGCCCATCATAATGTTGGCAGCTGGGCGTTCGCGCACCATCATCCCATCGACGGCTGCGGCATAACTGAATTGTTCTGTGGCGGCCAAAAAAACCATGTCGTCGTTGTAGGCATCTGGGCGACCCGCGTTGAGATACGATTCTTTAACCACTTCTCGACTAACGGCCATGACAATAGGGTCGTTATTGGCAACTTTTAACTCGGTATTAAATTCGGCTGTGCGACGCGCAATTCGGGAGAGAATGTTGACGGCTGCGATGGTAGAGACACTGCCCATTGGATGAAGGCCATGTGCAAAAAACACGGGTTTGCCCATTTCGGTGGCTCGCCCAAGGGCTTCGTCTAATGCTTCAAGGCCGGCAATGCGACGAATGTACATTTCGTGTCGCCGTGCCATGTAGATGGCGATTAAAATAATGAGTGAGAAGACAGTACCGAGAATGAAGTTGTTGATTTTGGTTTTGTTGAAGAGATTTTGTATGGCTGTTGCGGGAGATATGTTGGAGGGCAGCATTTGACCGTTGGGCAGTTGTGTGGTGATTTGAACGTAATAGGTTTTGTCGGTTTCTAATTTGAGGGGTTTTTCGGTATTGTTTGTGTCTTGGTATTCGGTGATGTTAAAAAAATGAGTTTGTGCGGTTTCGTCGCCATGACCAAATGTGGCTGGGTCGTCGGACATTAAGTTGGCGGTTGTTGGCAACTCTGTGGCGAGATAGAAGGGCCCGTTTGGCGATTCTCCAATTGCAATTTTGTAAACCGATTTAGGCGGTAAATCGGCTCGATTCCAGGTTAGAGTGATGCTGCCACCGGCATCATTGGGTGTGTCCATTG
>JBLHJX010000383.1:0-4205 GCA_047619225.1 Candidatus Latescibacterota bacterium | reverse complement strand
TTGACCCGTTCGAGGTTTTCACTGGGTACGAGACCACAAGCAAGTGCAAAGATGTTGGCGTGCAAAGCACTGTGTGGGCTGCCTTCACCGTCGATGACAATGCCCGAGATGGGATCGATGAGTTTTTCTTGAAATGCTTTTTTGACCTTGGCGGCTTGTGCGCGAAAGCTTTGTGCGTCTTCGGGTTTGTCGAGTGTATTGGCAATGTCGGCCATGTGGATCAACGCACGGTGGTGCAGGGCATTGACGACACTGTTGATGGGAACCATGTCATACCCGTCGCGTTCGACTTGTGGCCAATCGACAATGTCGCGAATCCCCGATTTAAAGTGATCTGATGATTTGCCCGAAAAGTGAATGGCGTCTTTAACCGCTTCGGTGAGCAAGCCGGTTTCAGTACTGATGAGGCCGTCTTCACGTGCGAGGGCCGAAAGGGTTTTGGCTTTGAGGTCTTCATAATGGTGCGCGATGGACGCCGTATTGCCTGTGAACATGAGATCGTTGTAGGCGATCAGTACGGTGTAGAGATGCCACTCGGTAGGCCAGGTGGGTGTGGT
The DNA here is from genome assembly GCA_047619225.1 of Candidatus Latescibacterota bacterium. Lineage (GTDB taxonomy): Bacteria > Latescibacterota > UBA2968 > UBA2968 > UBA2968 > JABIFK01. The sequence goes on along the minus strand of JBLHJX010000383.1, from coordinate 3,648 downwards.
GAGAAGGTATTCGTTTGTGCGGCGGGCGAGGGTATATTCGCGGTCGGTGCCGTAGTGACCGATTTGATTGACATACCCATCGGCTTCGTAGGGAATGCGTTCACGATCTCCATCGACGTAATAACCGCAGAAGCTGGTGGCTTTCATGGTGTATTGACACATGTCCCAAATATCGTTGAGCACGCGGCTGGATGAGGTGAAGTGTGATGCGGCATCGTTGAAGGGATAGTGTACGGTTAGTTGGCGAATGGACGTGTGTGTGATAGGAACGGGCGCACCGATAATTTCACAGTAGCGAAACGGATATACCTCAAAAAGGTCATCGGGCATTTTGATGGCAAAGTCACCGGTGTTTCTGGGGTCTGTTGGGATTTTAAGTTGATACGTATGGTCGCCCTTTTGGATATTGAGGGGAATCATTTGATAGCGTCGTGCACCACCCGGGTTGCGGTTGAGGGCGTGTGGTCCATCGGGTACTTCACCGATGTGAATTTCTATTTCTGTGTCTGTTGGGCTGTTGAGCGTGAGAAGAAGGGTTCCAAACGCTGCTCGGCCAAAATCGATGAAAGCATGATGGGCATTGAGCTGGACAACGCGTGTTGGCGCGACTGCGGTGGTGTCGAGCGGATAGTGCGAGGTGGTATATGAATCGGTGAGCTCACCGGTGTGAAAGGTTTGGACCTCTGACCACGGGCTGATGTTGTCCACGCCGTTCCAAGTGCGCACTTTCCAATGATATGTGGTGTGGGATTGGAGGGGCTCGCCGTCATAAGGTATGTTGATGGATTGTGATTCCGATTTCCATACCCGACCTGGATTGGGTTCACCTGAGTTCCACATGTTACCATCATCTTGGGCCAGTGTCTCAAGTGAAGAGGCAACGAGAATTTGATAGGCTTCTTGAAAAACATTTTTGTCGGTGCCGTTGACGATCCAACCGAATTTCGGATTTCGATTTTGGATTTTGGCTTGTTCGGGGTGTGCGAGCAGATTGCACATGAGGCCGGTGGGTTGTAATGCAGTGGACATGGAGAACCTTTCGAAAAATGCAATGCAAATGATGATGGTCACTCTTGAACATAAGATTTGACAAGATAGCGTTTGTTTGTTTGCGTTTCAATGTTTTTCGAAACAGGATGTGTATCGGGACTGTCCAATGGTGGGGTAAGTGAAACGTGAACCTTTTGACATACCGATCCTGATGAGCTGAACTTTAGATTGATTTTTGAGTTATGTCAGGTATTGCAAAATGATCACATGTTGACGATATTATCTGATAACCCCAGCAATGCAAAAATGGAGATAATATGAAAACAATTCAAATGGAAATCGATGACTCGCTCTTAGCCGAAGTTGAGCGAGCAACAAAAGCAAGTGGTGCAACGCCGTCTGAATTTATTTGCAATGCTATTAGACTTGTGCTGAGAGAAGAGGCTATTCCTTTATTAGAAAAAAAACATGGGGAAGGTTATGCCACAAAACCTGTTGTGAAAGATGAATTTGATGCTTGGGAAACAGAACAGGTTTGGGGTAATGAATGAATCACGGAGATATTTATTGATATACGTTTAAACAACCAGACAAACGCCGTCCGGTTTTAATATTAACGCGAGACTCTGCATTATCGCACTTAACATCTGTCACCGTAGCACCTCTGACCTTCACCATTCGCGGTATTCCAACGGAAGTGATTTTAACACCTGATGATGGTGTGCAAACAGCCTGTGCTGTGAATGTTGACAATATCCAGACCGTTTCTCAATCCAATCTCAGTACATTCATCACACATCTATCCCCCAATAAAATACGCGAAGTTTGTTTGGCTATCGCTTTTGCTTTAGGGTTTGATGCCAAAGTTTAGCTGTACCTGACAAATAAAACCGCTCATTCTCGCGATAAAAAGAATGAGCGGTTTTATTTTAATCAGAATGCTTATTTAAGCTGGTCAGTGTGAGCGTTTTCATTCACTAAACACGCTTGGTTGCACTATTAGACAACTTGAGGCATCGCTTCTGCTTCGATTTCCGCTCGTTCTACCTCGTAACCTGCTGATTTAACATTTGCGATGGCTGAATGAATAGCTGCTTCTAAGGAATTTCCTTCTCGGTGAAAATCAATGGAAAAGACACCGTTGCAGACCCCTGGTGTTCCATCGCCACAACCTGCCTCGAACAATTCATCTGCAATTTCTTCGGTCAATTCGAATTGACCTTTAACAATCAGAGTAAATTCATACTTGGTCATTGTGAATTTGCCTTTCCAACTTATAGTCTACGGCAGGTGATGCGGACAACGATCAATAGCCCGACGGATATCTTTGGCATGATCTTCAGGGTTCTTCGGTGTTGAATATACAGCTCTCACACAGCCAGTTCGATCACTGTGAGGGCAATACAAGCGTCCCCAAGTATGAGCGCGTGGACCAGCTTTCTGACAGGTCCAGCCTTGATCCAATGCGTAAGCAATTGCTGCACGAATATGCTTATTGGGATGGTCTGACATTGTAATCTCTTTTAAAATTACTAAAATAAATCAATGAATTCAACCATTACTTTATTTTTATAGGTCTTTTCTGTTATGGGCAGATATACTCACGAAATGTAAATCTGTCAATATGCTCAAAATTCTGGAACTCCTTTTCATTACAATCCAACCATTGTGGTGGACTCAGGATCTTCAACATGACTCCAAAATATAAAACTTGAAAGAGAAGACTATAAGTGCTATTCTTTGGGAGATAATCACACCGAAGCACGAAGAAATCACAAAGACCAAGAAACGCTCTTTACAGGAGAAATGTATGGAAGCCGTAGCAGAAGAGACCTATCCGGGATTGTCCGAAGAGCAGCGCGCGCACTTCGACACGCATGGATATATTATTATCGAGAATGCGGTAGAGCCCGTTGGGCTCGAAAGGGTTCAGGAAGCTTTTCACCGAGCCGAAACAGAGGGGCGCGCCGCTTGGGAAGCCATGCTTGCCTCTGGGGAATTTAGGGGGGGGTATGGCAACAGTGAGAACGCCCATACCATAAGGCCCAATTTCGATTGGGACACGACGATTCTCGACCTTGCGAACAATCCAAAGATTATGCCATTGGTTTCCGAAATTATAGGGCTGGATTACCAGGTCATGGAGATGCTGTATCACAATCATCACGCCGGCACCAAAGCCCATACGGGATGGCATCGGGACTGGCCGCCGTGGAAGCATCCTCAGTTTGTGCTCAAGGCCAAATGTTTCTATGCCGTCGAAGACATCGGTGAGGACCAGGGCTGCTTCAGTCTTGTGCCGGGCACACAAGACAACCCAGAGGGTCCCCCGAAGGACATCTATACACGAGAGAATCTGACGGATATGCCGGGCCACAAGAAAATGACCCTGAAAGCGGGCGATGCCATTATTTGGGAAACCGCATGCTGGCACACCGGGATGGCCAACACCAGTGATCGGGATCGCAAATTGGTTATCTTTGGATATATGCCGTTTTTTATTAAGAAATGGAATGCATCACCACCCTCTCCAGCGCTCGTAGAATGGGCAGATACACCCTTAAAACGGCAGCTTATGGGCATCCACGCTGTGAACGGTCGAAGTGTTTGGGACCGTACGGATGTCGAATACCTGCCAGAGCACAAACCCAGAATCGA
>JBLHJX010000382.1:0-4240 GCA_047619225.1 Candidatus Latescibacterota bacterium | reverse complement strand
ATTCGGATACATACTGAATCTGTGCGCCAAAGAGTTCTTTTAATTTTGTGTGTGATTGGGGTGTATCGGGAAGATACCAACACTTATTGTCTTTGTCCCACTGTCGTCCTGCAATGGTTCTAATTTTAGCAACGCGTTCTTTAGAAAATGGTAGTTTGACAATAAGGTGATGCGCTGAATCTGAGTGGATCCGTATGGATTGCGTAAATGACATGGCTTCTCCCTTGATAGACTGTTTTGGTAGTTGTCATATCAAATGAGATGCCAATTTTTTTGTTTTCTCAAAGGGCTGTAAAATAATGTGTTAGTGTTTTTGGGTTTCTCTAAGTATGCTCAACTTGTTCAAAAGAGCATCTATTTTTAAACAGTTTGTTCCATCCATATAGCGTTGGTTTTTTTATCTGAAAATAAAAGCGTAGCAATATCTTCGCTTCTCTGGTTAAATATTCCAAAAATATTCCATTTTGTGAATTTTTATTCTTGACGTGGGAGGTAGATTATAATACATTCTTACATCTGTTTGAACTGTGGAGGATGTATGACCGAGAAACAAAAACGCCAGCAAAAGATTTTAGAGTTGATCTCTGCGCAACCTATTGCCCGACAAGAGGGCTTGAGTGACGCGTTGAAGGCTGTGGGCATTGAAACGACGCAGTCTACATTGTCTAAAGATATTAAGAAATTGGGTATCATGAAAGCACCCGATGGTGCGGGTGGATTTCAGTATCAGGTGCCTTCTCTTGGTGAACCCATTGGGCGTGCTTTGCTCAAAGGGGATGCTCTGTTGCGGCGCGAGTTACGAGATTTTGTGATGGTGGTTGATGGGGCGGGGCATACGGCAGTGGTGAAGACGATTACGGGGCATGCACAGGGTGTGTGTGAAGCCATCGATCAGGTGGGTTGGCCCGAGGTTGTGGGCACGTTGGCGGGTGAAAATACCATTTTTATTTTGTGCCGATCTGAGGTAGATTGTCGGCGTTTGCGCGATCGAATTGAGGAGATGGTGCCATGATTTCTGTGGGTATTTATGGTGATACGGGCATGGTGGGCCAAGAGATCCAAAAGGTGTTGGCGCATCACGACCAAGCTGCAGTGATCTTTAAGCAAAATTCCAAACGCCAAGAAGGTACGTTGGGCGATTGTGATGTGGTGTTTTTGGCAACCAAAGATCCCGAATCGATGCTGTTTGCGTCTGAGGCATTGGCCGCAGGGTGTAAGGTCATTGATATGAGTGGGGCCTTTCGTTTGCCACGGGAGCAGTTTGAGGCGGCTTATGGGTTGACCCACATGACACCTGAGTTGTTAAAAGAGGCCGTATATGGGATGCCTGCGTTGTTTGCCAAGGAAATCGCATCGGCCCGTTTAATTGGCAACCCGGGGTGTTATCCAACGAGTGTGATCTTGTCTTTGCGTCCATTAAAAGGGTTGGTGCAAGGTGAGGCAACTGTGGTGTCTACATCGGGCAATTCGGGGGCACGGGCAGAAGTTGAAGAGACGGCCAATGAGGTGACATATAGCTTTGGAAAAAACCACAAACATGTACCAGAGATGGTTATTTATTCTGGGCATAGCGTCAATTTTACACCCATTGTTTTACGGTCTGTATTTGCGGGCATTAATTCCAATATTCGCATTGAATTGGCAGATAGTTTGAAGGCGTTAACAGAAGATGAAGCTGCGGCCAAGTTGCGTGAAACGATTGCTGCGGCATATGGTGAAGATGATTTGGTAAAGGTGGTCGTCGATTCAGCAGATCACCAGTGGGGAACACGTGATGTGGTGGGTACCCACTTGTTGCTGATTAAGTTGGGGGTGGATGAGGGCTTTGTTTATATTAATGCCTTGGAAGACAATTTGGGCAAAGGCGCGGCCAGCCAAGCTGTTGAGAATATGAATTTGATGCAAGGTTTGTCGCGGCTTCAGGGAATTGATGGGGCATATAAAACAGGCAGGTAGAAGAAAGAAGAAAGACGATGATGCTGTGTGGTTTTTTCTTCTTCCTTTTCTTCCTTTTTTCCTCTTAGGTGCTTATGGACGTTTTTGAGACAGAGAGTGGACAACAGATTCGCGATATTGAAGAGCGGTGTTTAAACGCGTGTCCTTCCATGCAGCAGGTGTTGTACGATGGATGGGTGATCCGGTTGGCCGATGGGTATACACGCAGAGCCAATTCTGTGAGCCCCATTTATCGTGGGCATCGCTCTGTTGATGAAAAGCTTCCGGTGTGTGAAGCGATTTATCGAGAGCGTGGATTGCGCCCAGTATTTAAGATGACGCCGTTGAATCAGCCACCACAATTAGATTCTGTTTTGGCCGCTCGGGGTTATGGCCATGAAGCAGTGACGTTGGTTGAGACACTGGATTTGTATAAAGTGGTCATTCCAGAGACGGGTGATGTCAAAGTTTGGACGCGTCCTGAACCTGAGTGGTTTGATACGTATGCGCGGTTAAAAGATTTGAACGATTATGAGATCGATGCGTTTCGCAATATGATGGACAATTTGGCTGTGCCAGCACGTTTTGTGATGCTGATGGATGATGGCGAACCTGTTGCTGGCGGTTTTACCATTCGGGAAGGTGAGTTTGCCGGATTGTTTGGTTTGGTGACGGATAAAGAAAAACGCAATCAAGGGTATGGGCGTTTGTTGGTGTGGACGTTGCTCAACAGAGCACGCAAGGGTGGGGCCAAAATAGCATATTTACAAGTGGAAGAAACCAACGAACCCGCATTACACGTTTATGAGTCTATTGGTTTTGGAGAATTATATCGCTATTGGTATCGCACGTTGGAGAGTTAAAATGGAGGTGTGATATGAGGCAAATTATCGCTTATCCGGGCGAAGACAGTTATTGGGTTGTCGAATGTCCCAGTTTGCCGGGTTGTATTAGCCAAGGAAAAACCAAAGAAGAAGCATTGATCAATATTAAAGAAGCGATTGATTTGTATGTCGAAACCTTAGAAGAAGATGGTTTGCCGGTACCAGAAGAGCGATTTGAAACCCTTGTGATGGTTGTATGAATAAATTGCCTGCCGTATCTGGGCGTGCATGTGTGCAGGCGCTTTTGAAAGTTGGGTTTGTGGTAAAACGTCAAAAGGGCAGCCATATTATTTTACGTAGAGATGATCCATTTTCACAAGTGGTGGTGCCTGATCACCGTGTTTTAGATCGAGGGACGCTTCGTGCGATTTTGCGGCAAGCTGATTTAAGTGTTGGCGAATTTAATGATCTGGTTTGAAGTGATTGGGAGGTTCTTATGAGCTTTAATGGTTTGGGAATGAACTTAGGTAATTTGTCTCGGTTGTCCAATGCGGTGACGCGGTCGATTAGCCCAGAAAATTTTACGGGTGAAAAAGGCAAAGGCGGTATGGCAACGGAAGGGACGGGTGCTGGGCCTGCGCGTGATTTGGGTTTGGGTTGGAAGGTTTCTCCGTCGGTGCGTGTTCAACCGGGTGAGACGCTTACGTTGGCAGACATTGATGGGCAGGGTGCGATTCAACAGATTTGGATGACGCCTACAGGGCATTGGCGATTTAGTATTTTGCGTATTTATTGGGATGATCAAGAGGAACCTTCGGTTGAATGCCCGGTGGGTGATTTTTTTGCCTGTGGGTGGGGGCGATATGCGCAGGTGACTTCTTTGCCCGTGTGTGTGAACCCGGGCAGTGCGTTTAATTGTTATTGGGAAATGCCTTTTCACAAGCGGTGTCGCATTACGTTAGAGAACATTGCAGAAGACCCCATGACGGTGTATTATCAGATCAATTATACACTGACCGAAGTGCCTGAAGATTGTGCGTATTTTCACGCTCAGTTTCGTCGCACAAATCCTTTGCCGTATAAAGATGTGTATACGATTGTGGATGGTATCCAGGGCAAAGGGCATTTTGTAGGTGTTTATATGGCTTGGGGTTTGAACAACACACAGTGGTGGGGCGAGGGTGAAATTAAATTTTATATGGATGGGGATGGTGAGTTTCCAACCATTTGCGGAACGGGTACGGAAGATTATTTCTGCGGGTCATACAATTTTGATTTGGGAAAAGAGCGTGGCGGATACTGTGAATTTACCACGCCTTATGCAGGTTTGCCACAGGTGATTCGCCCCGATGGTTTGTATGATTCTCAAACGCGTTTTGGGATGTATCGTTGGCACATTATGGACCCTGTGCGTTTTGAAGAAGATTTGCGAATCACCATTCAAGCATTGGGTTGGCGATCACGCACAAGTGAAGGGCGAC
>JBLHJX010000381.1:0-4304 GCA_047619225.1 Candidatus Latescibacterota bacterium | reverse complement strand
ATGAAAGAAAATTCGAGCATGACATCGGCACCGATAATTTCACCTGTGCGCGGGTTGACAAAGCTGGGACCATATCCACCAAAGGGGGGTTGAGGGGACGATGTCCAGCGCAAGACGTTGTAGCGAATATCACCGGCATCCCAGTTGGCATCATCGGGCTGTTCTTTTATTTCTACCGCATTTTTGAACCCTGCCGCTTCAAAGGCAATGTTCCAGTTGCGTGCGGCTTTTTTGATGGTTGAGCGTAATTCTTTTGGGGTGGTGTTTTCGATCCACCAAGTGATGGGTTTGATGGGTTCGGACAATTTGGCTTTTGGATCTTTTTTCTTGAGATGCCAACGGTGGATGAGGTCGCGGTAGGGTGTGGCACTGGTAGATGTGAGGTCGGTGACGCGGGTGGTAAAATATCCAACGCGAGGATCGTCGAAGTGAGGCTGGTAGTCATTTTTGGGCATTTCGATGAGGGTGTGGCGTAGGGTAATGGTGATGTTACGTGCATCTGTAATGCCGGCTCCGTCGCCTTTAGGCGTTGGATTTTCATATGTGTAAGCGACAACGAGATCCGTGTTTTTAGGGTAGTTTTTAATGGCACGCGTTTTGGTTTTTTCTTTGCTGAGTTTACCCAGTGTAAAACCTTTATCGCCTTGTGTGCGGTTTACGCGGTGGAGCGCTTCTGAGTGGAAAATAGCATTTGCTTTAATGAGGTAGGTGTGCGTTGAGTCGTCGTGTGCTGCGACTTTTTCTGAGATGAGAATAGAGGGGCTGATGTTGGCACGGGAGGCTTTGCTTAGGGCGTTTTTTGGGTCAAAATAATAGGATGTGTTTTCAGAAACGATTTCGATGCGATCAAAGTGTTTTTGAATGGAGAAGACGCGGTTGTCTCGGAAGTTTCCTCGAAAGTGACCTGCTGCTAAGACACCGTCTAATGTTTGTGTGAAGTAGATGTATTCTTTGCCAATTTGGTTTTCTTTGATGAGCAGTTGAAGCTCACCTGTTGTGGAATCTTGGTAGACGGTGAAGAGGCCCTTGAATACCTGGCTGGATTTTGTAAGATCTTCAATGGTTTTCTTTTTGTCCTTTTTTTCGTCGTCTTCCTTTTCTGCTTTTGTCGAATCAGATTTTACAACCGCGACAGAATCTGTTGGGGCTGGTTCTGGTTGTCTGTCTTGCGCATAAAGGGGGAGCGTAAGACCTAAAAGTAAGATGAGGATGAGTCGGGGCATGGCAATGTTCCTACTTGAGAAAGTTGTTCAGATGGTAAAGATAATCAGTGCTTCACGAAATGTGATAAAGACACAGAAAAACGCGATTTGAATGATTCACTGTAGGGGCAAGGTCCTCTTGCCCTCCTGTTTTATGTCCTAAAGATCAAGGACGTACGTTTTTATCCCAATTCAATTTTACATGTTCCTTGTGGCACGGTGACGCGGATGCCATTGGAAGTAGGTTCAGAGACAAAGGTCTCACCATCGATTTTGATACGTGAGACATTAGGGTGATGGAAGATGACTTCTGTGCCAGGAGAAACGATATGCCCTGTTTTGCCCCGCATAAAGAGGGTGATGGGTTCGTTGGTTGTAAAGCCGATGTCACCATCTTGGTAGTGTGTTTTTTGTTTGGCAAAATAAAATTCATGTTGATGATCTATTTGACGCAGAAGGCTGTTGTGTGTGGCCATGTCGATGATGTTTTGCGTGTGGTGAATGGTGACACTGTTTTCTGTGCGTGTCATCTCTGCTTTGGGGTGTGTTGCATCGTGTGGAAAGAGCACCGTAATGATGGGGGCATTTTGGTAAGTTGCGTAGAGGTATTTGCCCACAAAGCATTTCCCCCATCCGGCAAGGGCACCGTCTTTGAGCTCTACGGTTTGGGGTTCTGTGCCCAAGTAGAGGGTGAGAAAGGTGTCGGTTTCTTTGCGTGATTTGACATTCCAGGTGTATTCTTCATTGGGGCGTGTTATTTCAACATTGGCCGATGCGGGATGTAGCACGAGGTTGATGGGGTGGTCGGTGTTTTCTACGGTGTCGATGAGCAGGTAATAACCTGGCGCGTTGTTTTGAGGGGGAATGAAAATGAGGGCGCGGTTGTGCTGTGTGTCGCCTTCAAACGCTCGGTCGGCCAACCCGCTGGCGTAGTTGATGCCTTCTGTGACGAGACCTTCTATGAGACCGTCGGCCCCTTTTTCAAGGTGATTTTGATTGTTGATGAGGAGTGTGTTGCTCGATTCTGCGGTGTCGTTGATATAGGTCCACGGAAAACCTTTGGACGCGTTGCCGTAGCCGTTATACCCCGAGTTGATCAGGAGGTGCTCACCATACCCAGCGAGGTAGATGGCGTTGGCATCGCGGTGCCCATGACTGGGGGTAGAGACATTCCACAAGGCGCCGAGGAGTGCATCTTCGGTGTCATTTTTTTCGTAAAAGAGTGCGCCGCCATCGTTCCAGAGCCGACTTTGAGGGGTGCGCTTTTCGGGTAAGGGTTCGGCAATGCAGTAGACGAGCAGGTCACTGGGATAACGAGGGTGTGCACTGGCAACGCGGTTTGAGGCGTATTGGGCCGCAAGAGATGAAAACTTGCCCGCTGCCCACGCACCGGATTGGGGATAAAAGGTGTTGAAGCCGCGACCGTGGCCTGAGTCGCCAAAGGTCACAAAGGTATTGAAGGGCGTACACCCTGAGGAGAAGAGCCATTCGTAGTACCATTTGAGGCGAAAGTCTTTGTAGAAGGATTTGTCTAATCCGGTATATTCGGCGACGTGCATAAAGCCATATTTGGCGGTGCGTTCGCCGTTGAGGCGGGCATGAGAATATTCGGGGCCATTTCTACCCACACCGTCAGGGGTCATTTGTTCAAAGATGGCATCGCGATATTGTTGCATTGCTTCTTCGAGGCGGTCTTCGTTTTTATAAGCCGCCCAGACTGCGCGTGGGCCAAAGGTGGCCATGCCCCAGCCACGCATGGTTTCCCAAAACCAATCCACCATTTCTTGGAGTGATGTTTCGTAGCGGCTGAGATCTGATGCAGATAGGTCGTCGTGGATGATGTCGAGGGCGAGCACCGTGTTAAAGAAACCACTGGATGGAGGCACCGTGGCAGACCATCGGTTGCCACCGGCATCCCACCGTGTGGTTACATCTGTTGTAAATTGGGGCCATTGGTCGAGGATGTTTGTGATGCGTTGACGATGGGTCTCTCGATGATCGGGTTCGATAACGTAGAGCAAGGCCAATGCGCCCATGAGATCGCGGATGCGCGTGCCCTGTGCGCCCACGTTGGTGTCGGGTTCATATTGCAGGGTTTTGACAACACGACGTGCTTCTTCGATAAAATCTTTATAAGGCGATTGGGACGCGCGGTTGCGAAGGGCATCGTATTCTGATTTTTGACAGATTAGGAATGGGTGATTCATAGAGACCTCATTTAAATGAAATGTTTACACGCCGTACAAATAATGCCCCTGCCCACCCGGAAACCAGATGGCATCGACGATCCAGGCAATGCCAAGCCCGAGGTAAAAACCGATCATGAGGCCAAAGAAGAATGGGAGTACGCGTTTGTATAAAGATTGGCCACCCATTTTGAGGATGATGACTTTGAGCGCCCAAGCGATGAAGATGGTGAGTGCGGTGTTGCGTATCATTTGTACACCTGCAATGGGATATCCTAACGGTGCAATAGGCCACCATGTGAAGCGATATCGCAAAAAGGTGAGTAGGCTCATGACCACAGCACCAATGCCCAAAAAGGTGAGGCGTTTGGTGTCGGCATCAAAGGGATTGAGTAATTTGGCGGTGATGTTGTTAAAGGGTATCGCGCCAGCCGATTGGAAGAGCCACCGATCCATGTTGTAGGCCCCAATTTGGTAGCCCATGTAGATGGTGTATCCAATAGAGCAAATGAGTGCCATGACCAAGGAGCCAACAATGGCCAAGAGGATTGCTTTGCGGCCCACTTTAATGCGGTCAACGAGTTTGGCCGCGTGAGCAGCCGAGACAATAAACGTGGTTTTGAGGTCGCTAAACCAGCCATAACTGAGTGCCAATGACGTGAGAGGACCCAATGTGACGTGGGTACTTGTGCCCAGTGAGAAGATGGCAAATGATTGTGCCAGTAAAGGAGGGCGCGCAAATACAAGGCCGCCTTCTACAACAATGCGGCCAATGCGCCAAATCCTTGCCAGGAGAGTGCGGCGTGTTGGGTGCTATAAGGATCGGGTGCGGTCATTGTCAAACCGAATTGGTTGTAGAGGCCTATTTGAAGCACGCTGAGCAAGTAGAAGAACCACAGTGAAAAGGCGACTTGCA
>JBLHJX010000380.1:0-4339 GCA_047619225.1 Candidatus Latescibacterota bacterium | reverse complement strand
AACAGGCGACCCATCTGAACGCGCCAACACAAAATCTTCAATCTCTACATTGCCCCAGCGCTGCACACCCCTAATTTTATCGGTCCAAACCGTATCGCCATCGGGCACCCGAAACCGAACCACTTTGGCGCGTCCCTCAGCTTCAAATGCAGCCTGTTGCTCAGCAGTCAAATCGCGATTGTAGTGTACCCGACCTTTTTCGGCCTGTGCTGTTTTGCGCATCACATCCAATTCTTCGGGCGTCTCATAACCATAATACGCATGCCCGCTGGCCAACAACTGTTCAACAGCCTTTTTATGCGCCTCTACATTTTGCGATTGAAACACCGGCTCGCCTTCAAATTCTATACCCAGCCAAGCCAGCCCATCTAAAATGGTCTTCAAAGAATCATCCGTATACCGTGCGCGATCGGTATCTTCCACCCGCAACAACAAAGTTGCGCCATAGTGCTTGGCGTACAAATAGTTAAACAACGCCGTACGCGCATTGCCCACATGAAACCCACCCGTAGGGGAAGGTGCAAATCTAAGAATAGAATCAGACATAAAAAAAGCTACCAACTTTCAGTGATCAGCTTTTCAGTCAAAATAATAGAAGCTGACGGCTGACCGCTCATAGCATTGTGATTTTTTGGCGGAGAGGGAGGGATTCGAACCCTCGGCAAGGGAAAACCCCTGCAACGGATTAGCAGTCCGCCCTGTTCAACCTCTCCAGCACCTCTCCGCGCAAATATCCGTTATATATAGGCGATAAAAGTAACAAAGCCCTACTGTAAATGCAAGGCAAAAGACGGCAAAGCCTTTTTACTTTTTACTTTTTCCCTTTTACTTGATTTTGGCGGTGGGGGTGGGATTCGAACCCACGGACCCGTTAAGGTCAACGGTTTTCAAGACCGCCCGATTCAACCGCTCTCGCACCCCACCACACAGGCAAAAGTATAGACAAGCACCCCAACTCTGTCAAGCGGTTTGTCTGCACCAAAAAGGACGCGTTTTAAAACAATAACACACTATTTTTACATGCGCTTACAAAAATACACGACACAACATTAATCACGCGGGGACCTGGTAAAAAAGCGGTTGCCTTGCCCCCACCATTCGTGTATTTTTAGGCAGCCCAAGATACGGCCTATGTTGCCAAAACAGGGGCAGATGGCGTTTGCTCTCATCTATTCCATTCATTTTTCACTTTTTACTTCCATTATGCGCCCAAACGAATACATTGAAGAAGCGATTGAAGAATCCTATCTCATTGGTCTCAATGAACAAGAGATACGCGCCAATCTCAATCAATTTATAGATACCTGTGGGCACGTGATTCGTGAGCACATGCACGACAAGCAACAAATGCAAATGCTCGCCGAAAAATTAGCGCGTGCACGCGCACTCAGTTTAATTGAAGACCGTCAAGATGGCGAATGGAACGAAATCCAACCCGTCACACCTCAGCCAAACCTCGCCGAGCGTGTGGCCAGAAACAAACGACTCATCTTACGTGCCATTTCAGAATGTGACCCCCAACTTGTTGAAAAAATCGAAAAAGCACGTTTTCCCAAAGACCAACAAAAAATACCCGATATCAATTCTTGGACAGGAACGACGGGATCAAACAAAACACACCATTTATTGTTTAAAATCGGCACACTCACAGCCATACTCATCATTCTTTTACTCATCTATCTTTCACTTTTACAGCATGTGTAAATCTATTTTGTTATCTTTAAAGCATAGTGCCTGCGATCCCCACGCATGTGGGTCGCAGGCATTTCTATGGAAAGCACTTTATGCCCAAACGCACCGATATTAAAAAAATCATGCTCATTGGCTCAGGTCCCATTGTCATTGGACAAGCCTGTGAATTTGATTATTCTGGCACCCAAGCGTGCAAAGCCCTGCGCGAAGAGGGATACGAAGTCATCTTGGTCAACAGCAATCCGGCCACGATCATGACCGACCCCGAAACGGCCGACCGCACCTATGTCGAACCCGTGACACCCGATGTATGTGCCGCCATTATCGAAAAAGAACGCCCCGATGCACTTTTACCAACACTGGGCGGTCAAACAGCGCTCAACACGGCAATGGCATTGCACGAACAAGGCATCCTCGACAAATTTAACGTCGAAATGATTGGTGCCAAGCCGGATGCCATCGACAAAGCCGAAAATCGCGAAAAATTTCAAACGGCAATGCGCAACATTGGTTTAGATTTTCCCAAAGGCCGATTTGCATATACCCTAGACGAAGCCCTTGCGGTTATTGATGAAATAGGGTTTCCAGCCATCATTCGCCCATCTTATACATTGGGCGGCACAGGGGCTGGCACGGCCTACAACCTCGAAGAATACAAACACGCTGCTGCACGCGGCATTGACCTCTCACCCACCTCCGAAATCTTGGTTGAAGAATCCATTATCGGTTGGAAAGAATACGAACTCGAGGTCATGCGCGACCACAATGACAATGTGGTCATCATTTGCTCCATCGAAAACGTGGATCCTATGGGGGTTCATACAGGCGATTCGATAACGGTGGCGCCCGCACAAACGCTCACCGACAAAGAATATCAGGCCATGCGTGATGATTCCATTGCAGTCATCCGCGAAATTGGCGTTGAAACCGGTGGCTCAAACGTCCAATTTGCCGTCAACCCCGACAATGGACGCCGTGTCATCATCGAAATGAACCCACGTGTGTCACGCAGTTCTGCACTGGCCTCCAAAGCAACGGGCTTTCCCATTGCAAAAATTGCGGCCAAACTCGCCGTAGGATACAGCCTCGATGAAATTCAAAATGACATCACCCGCGAAACACCCGCCTCCTTTGAACCCACCATTGACTATTGTGTCATTAAAATTCCGCGTTGGACATTTGAAAAATTTCCGCAAGCAGATGACCACCTCGGAACACAAATGAAGTCGGTAGGTGAAACCATGGCCATTGGTCGGACGTTTAAAGAAGCACTGCAAAAAGGATTGCGATCACTCGAAATTGGCCGTGCCGGATTTGGAGCCGATGGCAAAGACCATGACATCACAACACTCAAACGCGAAGACCTTGAACGCGGGTTGCGCGTACCCAATTCACTGCGTATGTTCTACATCAAATCTGCATTCGACATGGGCCTCTCTGTTGATGACATTTTTGAAGCCACCAAAATAGACCGGTGGTTTTTAGAAAACATGCGCGAAATTGTCGAAGTCGAAAAAGAACTCACGGCATTAATGGCAACCTAACCAAAGAAAACTTATGAGCAAACAACACACCTTTGAAGACCTCAAGTCACGCATTTCACGCAGTGACCTTTTAAAAGCCAAAAACTACGGTTTTTCCGATCGCCAGCTCGCGCACCTTTGGAAGGCCGACGAATGGACCATTCGTGCTTTGCGAAAAGAACTACGTGTGCTGCCCGTTTACAAAACCGTAGATACATGCGCAGCAGAGTTTGAAGCCTATACCCCCTATCATTATTCCACATACGAGTCAGAAACAGAAGCCTTTCGATCTGATCGCAAAAAAATAATGATCCTCGGAGGAGGGCCCAACCGCATTGGGCAAGGCATCGAATTTGACTACTGCTGTTGTCATGCAGCATTTGCGCTTAAAGAAGATGGTTTTGAAACCATCATGGTCAATTCCAATCCCGAAACCGTCTCCACAGACTACGATACCTCCGACAAACTCTATTTTGAACCCCTGACAACCGAAGATGTGCTCAACATTACAGATCTTGAGCAACCCGATGGGGTCATTGTGCAATTTGGTGGACAAACCCCACTCAACCTCGCCCGCGACCTCGAACGCGGCGGCGTAAAGATTGCCGGCACATCACCCGATTCTATCGACTTAGCAGAAGATCGCAAACGTTTTGGTGCACTCATTCAAGAACTCGGTATTCGCCAGCCAGAAAATGGAATGGCCATAAACACCGACGAAGCCATAACAATTGCCGAAAGAATAGGGTATCCCGTCATCGTACGCCCATCCTATGTCTTGGGTGGACGCGCCATGGCCATTGTCTACGACCGTGAAGCGCTCATTTCGTATATGCGCAATGCCATTGATGCGTCACCAGAGCGCCCCATTCTCATTGATCATTTCCTCGAAAACGCATTTGAATTTGACGTAGATGCCGTGGCCGATGAAACCGCTGTGGTCATTGGCGGTATTATGCAGCACATTGAAAGTGCGGGTGTACACTCAGGCGACAGTGCCTGTGTTTTGCCACCCTATTCTATTTCTGACGACAACCTAAGTGAACTGCGCAAACACACACACGCATTGGCCAAAGCCCTCCACGTTGTTGGGCTCATGAACATTCAATTTGCCATTCAAGATG
>JBLHJX010000379.1:0-4342 GCA_047619225.1 Candidatus Latescibacterota bacterium | reverse complement strand
ATATATATTTGGAAATAAAAAAATTACTATCAATTCTGTGTGAGGTATAGTATGAAAAAAGTGGCCCATTGCAGCATTTGCAGCAATATGATGTGAGGGTCATACATGGCCACGGGTCAACTTTAAAGGGGGGGGGGATGTGGATCAGTGCGTTTGATTTGGCGCGGTTTGGACATTTGAGTTTGAATCGGGGGGTATGGGATGGGCGACAGGTTTTATCTGAGGATTGGATTCAAATGGCAACGACACCGACGGATTTGCGACCGACGTATGGGTTTATGAATTGGTTTTTGAATACGAATCGGGAGTTGATGCCGAGTGCACCTGAGACGCATTTCTTTCATGGAGGTGCCGGTGCCAATCGGGTATGGGTGGCACCGGCGTTGGGCTTGGTGGTTGTGCTGCGTTGGGCTTCTGCGGATTATTTTGATGGATTTGTAGAACGTGTTCTTTCTGCCGTTTCTTGATGTCTTGGTTTTTTATTGGTGACACTTATTCGAAAGCACAGTGATGTTAAGCAAATTTCTGCAGATGTTTCTCTTTCTATTTTTTGGACATAGGTTAGCAGCCGAAGAGATTGTGGCGTTGCACATTCAAACAGCTCCGCAGATAGACGGTCGTTTAGAAGAGTCTATTTGGCAAGAAGCAACAGCTTACGATACGTTTGTGACCACGGATCCGGTGAGTGGACACCCCGCCTCTGAAAAGACGGTGGCCTATGTCGTTTATGATGCAGACAATCTTTATTTTGCATTTCGTTGTTTTGACTCCCAGCCTCAGAATGTTACGGCGTCTATGACCAAGCGTGATAATATCTTTACCGAAGACAAGGTCGGGGTTTTTCTCGATTTGTATCATGACCAACAATCGGCCGTTGGTTTTATGGTCAATCCATTGGGTGTGCAAGAGGATGTGGTGGCCGATGATAAGTTTGACTCGGAAGCTTCAGAGGATTTTGTGTGGTATTCTGCAGGTGTTCGGCACGATCAGGGGTACGATGTAGAGATACGTATTCCCCTTAAGAGCATTCGTTATCCGGCTGGTGATGTGGTGACGATGGGTATTGGTTTTCGGCGGCGGATTGTTCGGCTTTCGGAGTGGGATGCGTATCCGGCTGTGAGCAGAGATAAGGGCACGGTGTTGAGTCAATTGGCGACTGTGGATTATCACAATTTGACTTATCGGCGCACGCTTGAATTTTTACCTTCAGTGACCCATGCTTATACCGATGTGGGGGGTATTACAGACCAGGATCCCAACGTTGGGTTAACTGCCAAAGTTGGCTTGTCATCTTCATTTTTGCTCGATGCCACGGTGTATCCCGACTTTAATCAGGTTGAAGCCGATGCTTCGCAAGTAGAATTCAATCAGCGTTCTGCGGTTATTTATGATGAAAAGCGGCCCTTCTTTCTCGAAGGTACCGAGAATTTATTCATTTCTGGTGTTGGAGGATACAACAATAGCCATGTTCCTGTCGTGATTCATACGCGAAAAATCGTTGATCCAATTGTGGGGCTTAAGCTCACGGGGCGCCCGGGTAAAACACATGTGATTTCTGCATTGGCGGCGCTTGACCAGTCTCCTAAGGTGTTGGAAAACCGATCTGAAAATGCGCAGTTTGGCATTGTGCGCTATAAGAAATTACTCAATGATGACAGTTATGTCGGCGGCGTGGCCACCACACGTGAACTGGGCAGTGACTATAGCCGGGCACTGGGTGTAGATACCCGTTTTCGGTTGAGCAATACAACGTCGTTTCAGTTTGATCTCTTGGGCAGTCGCATACAAAATGGGAGTACATCTGTTACGAAGGGATATGCTTCTGATGTGGTGTTTCGGTATCGCAATGATCTTTATCAAGGTGATCTGTCATTCAATACGACCAGCAAAAACTTCGATTTGGCAACCGGTTTTATAGAACGGCAAGGTATTCGTTCTGTGAATGCGGGGATGGAACGCACGCTTTATCCATCTGTTAAACTTTTGAAGGTACTGAAACCCGCATATTGGGGGCGCATCAGCAAAGATTTTTTTTCTGATTTGCACGAAACTTCGCACAAATTTTATCTTTCATTTGAGATGCCACACGCGACTGAATTTTATGGCAATTATCGACGTGAGAATGAAATCTTTTCGGGTTTAAAGTTTGATCGCTCGGGTTGGGAAATTTTTTGTGCTTCTCGGCCACTTAAACAGCTTCGCACGTCGCTCTTTTTTAAACAGGCTGGCAAACCCTATTTTGATCCGAGCAATCCTTTTCAGGGTGATGAGCAGGTTATCCAGTCTGAATCAACGTTTCAGCCCACGACGAATTTTGCGCTTGAAGGCACGGCAACACGCGTGCGGTTTAATGAACGTGCAACCGGCAATGAAATCTATAAAATTCACATTTACCGCGCCAAAGGAACTTATCAGGCCAACAAGTATCTGTTGTTTCGGATCATTGGTGAATACAATGATGCAGACGAGCAGATTACCACCGATTTTTTAGCGAGTTTTACGTATATTCCTGGCACGGTCTGTCATGTGGGATATGGTTCGTTGTATGAAAAGGGGTTTGATCCATTGATACAGATTGCCAATCCAAACTATCAACGCATTCGGAGAAGTTTTTTTGTTAAAGCGGCCTATAACTGGCGTTTGTAAGCTATGCAGGCGTGTGATGTTTTATTTTTTGGTGAGTTGCCATACCCCATCCCAATTGTTTTGGGGTGGGGTTTTTTGGAATGTGGCGATGCGGTCCAAATAGACTTTGGATGGGGCATCTGTTGGGCAAAGGTGTAGGCATTGTTCAAAGTTCTCTTGTGCTTTGTTCCAGGTCTGTTCGCGATAGGCCGTCAAACCTTCGTGAAACAGGTTTTTCAATTGGGTTGTTTCGGCATTTGTATCCGTGGTGCGTCCCAACAATTCATATATGCGCACGGGTTCGTCTTTTCCCACCACTTGGATTAAGTCAATTTCGCGTGTTGCCATATGCTCAGAGGCCATTTGTTGGGTTTCTTCGGTCATTAATACCTGTGTGCCGTAGACTTTGTTGGCACCCTTTAACCGCGAGGCGATGTTCACGGTGTCGCCCATGACGGTATATGATTTGGCTTGCTCAGACCCCATGTTGCCCACGACCAATGGCCCCGTTGTCAACCCCACTTGAAGCGCGATGGGTGTGGCGTTTCTATCACCCACCTGAGATACCCACTGGTGCACCTCTTGCATGAGGGCCATTTGTGCCAATGCACACCCACATGCCATGTGTGCGTGGTCTTCTTCTGGCGTAAAGGGCATTCCCCAGAA
Source organism: Candidatus Latescibacterota bacterium (assembly GCA_047619225.1). GTDB lineage: Bacteria > Latescibacterota > UBA2968 > UBA2968 > UBA2968 > JABIFK01. The sequence continues at coordinate 1,051 of JBLHJX010000379.1, read as the reverse complement.
GGCCATTACCATTGTGTCGATAAATTTGTCGATGATGCCACCGTGATCTGTCACGGGTTTGGACATGTGGGTCAAATACTGGTTGGTCATTGCCAACCACGCTTCGGGGCTGAGGTGTTGTGTAAAATCTTTGAACCCCATCACATCTTGAAAGAGCACCGTCATGACCTGATTTTTGCCACCGGTTTGTGGTTCCTCTGTGTGTTCCATCAATCGTTCCACAATTCTTGCATCGACATACTTTCCAAATGTCTGTTCAATGATGCTTTTCTGTTTGAGTTTGTCTACCATATCGTTAAAGGATGTGGTCAACAATCCAATTTCATCTCGGGAGGTGGGTTGTAGATGCACCTCCAAATTTCCTTTTTCAACGTCGCGCATTTTTTCCATGAGCTGGCGAATGGGCGCTGTGAGTTTTGCCGCTGTCAAGATTGCAAAAAGGAGGCCAAATATCACTGCACCGAGGGTTACGATTGCGTTAACGCGCAACACTTGCGTTTCGTGTTGTGCGGCACTGCGTGCGGCATTGCCAAATGCAGTTTCAAAGATCTGTTGTCTCATCTCAACGGTTTTCTCAAAAATTTCTTCGTCTTTTTCCACAGCGTCCATGAGTTGATGGGCCTCATCCTTCTGACCTTCGGACAACATGGTTATCACCTGTTGCGCCTGATTTTGCATGGTTTGTTGACGGGTCGCCATTTTCCCGATGACCACCAAGAGTGATTCAAGGTTGTCTTGGTCACTTTCGTGAGCTACTGCGGGAGATATCTGGTTGGCCAATGTGATCAAAGAATCAATTTGGCTGCCAATTTGTGACCACGTTTGTTTTTCCTGGGCAATTTGATCTGTTGGTATTGGCTTGAAAGCATATAATTTTATTAAGCGCTCAAAAGACAGCCGCTGTACCAAAATGGCTTCGTCGGTTTGGCTAACCACTTTGGTCAACGGAAACCAATAGTCATTCAACCGATCAATGCCGTCTCTCACATCGCTCAACCGATATAAAGAAAATGAGGCCACGCCCATGAGAATGATCAAGAGTGTCAAAGAC
>JBLHJX010000378.1:0-4372 GCA_047619225.1 Candidatus Latescibacterota bacterium | reverse complement strand
GTTGGCAAGGCACATTTTCAACCGACCAAGACACATGAAACGTGGACGTCGATTGAGTCGATGCCCATTTTGCAGGATTTGGATTTCTGGCGCAATTTTCACGGCCCTTTTTATGGGTTTGAGCATATTGAGTTGGCGCGCAATCATGCCGATGAGCAATTGGTGGGACAGCATTACGTGATTTGGTTGGAGGAGAATGGATGTGACAATTGGCGGGATTATTATCGTCCACCAACGGGGAATAATGCCAACCAGAAGCATACGTGGGAGATTCCTGAGAAGTATCATTATGGGACGTGGATTAGAGAACGATCTTGTGCGTTGTTGGAGCAGTATGCCGAACAAGGTGAACCGTTCTTTTTGTGGGCGAGTTTTTTTGATCCGCATCCGCCTTATTTGGTGCCAGAACCGTGGGATACGATGTATGACCCAAATGGGCTTACGGTGCCGTCTGTGGTTGAGGGTGAACATGACAACAATCCGCCACATTTTCAGATGACACAAATGGAGACGCCCGATTTTTCGGACTGGCGCGAAGAAGAATGGGGTTTGCACGGGATGAGTTCGCACGTGCATACGAAAGAGGCGATGGCGGAGAATCTTGCGATTTATTATGGGATGATCAGTTTAATGGACAAGCAGATTGGGCAGATTCTGGATAAGTTGGACGAGCTGGGTTTGACGGAGAATACGTTGGTGGTGTTTACGTCGGATCACGGTCATTTTTATGGACAACACGGGCTCATTGCCAAAGGGCCGTTTCATTATGAAGATGTGATTCGGGTGCCGTTTTTGGTACGTCAGCCGGGCAAAGTACCTGCAGGCGTTCGGTCTGATGCGATTCAGTCTTTGGTGGATTTGGCGCCGTCCTTTTTAAGTGCGACAGATATTGAGATTCCACGCTCGATGACGGGTGTCGATCAGACGGGTGTGTGGTATGGCAAAGAGGATGCTGCGCGTGATCATGCTATTGTGGAGCACCACCATTCACCCACGACTGTGCATGTGAAGACGTATGTTGAGGGACGGTATAAATTGACCACATATTTTAAGCGAGAATTTGGGGAGTTGTTCGATTTGGAGAATGACCCCAATGAACTTCATAACCGATGGGATGACCCAGATTATAAAGATGTGAAGTATGGATTGATTCATCGGTTGTTGTTTGCAGAGATGGGCAATGAGCCGATGTGGATGCCGCGTATTTCGGGGGCGTGACATACGCCATCGTGGGCACAGTTTTTGTAGCTGAAAACCGTCACTTGAAGAGAGGTTGAATATGCTTTTTTACGAAAACTTAGAAGTGTATATCCAGGAGGAACGCGAGAAGTTGGAGCGGCTCAAACAGGCCAATATCCCTGAATTGGGGGTCATTCTTGAGGTGTTTGGGCCAAATGACAATCAGGATTTAGAGAAAAACCCGGGTGGGCACTCGGTGACACAAGTGGTTGAGCAGTTGGTCATTGATTGTCATGGGGTTGAGGGGGATCGGCATGTGGGTTTGACGCGGTCAGCGACGATGCGGGAGGCACCCTTATATAAGAGAACGGGTGCGCAGATTGTTAACCGGAGGCAACTCTTCGCGGTTTCGCCATATGAATGCACCCTTTTGAGTGAGCGTCTGGGCGTGGAAGTGACACCTCAATTGCTTGGGGCTAATCTTCTCATTGGCCGTGAGGATGGCGGCGATTATTGTATTTCACACCTGCCAGTAAATACCTATATGGCCATTGCGCCCGCAGACGCAACAGAGCTGCCCATGCCGCCCATTGCCACGTTGATTCATTATGTTCAACAAAAAGGGTGTAGCAGAACGGGCAAGGCGCTTGATAAGGCATATGGTGATGCGTCGTTAACGAAACGGTTTGTGGATGAAGCGGAGTTTGAACGGGGGATTTTGTGCAGTGTTGAATATCCGGTGACCAAGCCGGCTGTATTGGAATGCGGACAACGGGTGTTTTTTAAGTTTCCTATGGGGTGTTGTTATTAAGCTTGAATACAAGGTAGTGAACCTGCAGTCAGCGACGATTAATTGTCTGTTGGTCTGTCGTTGTATAACACGGAGGATTGATCGTGTTTGATGCACAAGTCACAGCAAAGGAGTATGGGTATGTTGGGGTTGGCTGAGACCATAAGGGTATATCGTGATCCAAGTATCACGCAAGTGCAATTTGCGCTTGGTGACTTACATCAGGCGCTGGCGCGTCGTGGGTTTCAGATGGCGTCTCACTCTCTCGATACTTTGACGACGAGCCAATCTGAAATATGTATTGTACTCGCAGTCGTCGATGATTCTTTATCACAAACACTTATGGCATTACGTGTGATTTAAATAATGAAAAGACGAAAGCATATTATCGTCAATGTGTCGTGAAGACCTTTGAAACGTATCCCCTCTTGGCAGGGATGGGTTTGACTGCAGGTGAAAACATGCGCAATGTCGATACCGCAGGCAAAGAAGACTGGCTCTATGAGGTTTATGCCGAGGGGATGAATGATGCGCTGGAGATTTTTCCGAAGGATCGCAAGGTGCGGCTTATTCACCGATGGCATCCAAGATTTTTCCCAGGATTACAGAATTCTATTGGTATCCCCGAGACTTAGAGTGGGCTGTTGAAGGCTGTTTGAGCCGCGAAGGCTGGGGCAATAAAGGCGATTTTCATACGGTTAAAGACTTTGCCTATGGCCCAGATCCTCAGGGTGGCAATGGCGATATGATTAAGATTGATAGCTATGTCAAGAATATTGAAGCGGGCAAGCCTAACCATGGGACGACACCGGTGGCCCTGGCTCATGAAATTCGGTCCCATGCAGAGGCGGCTTTGTTCTATATTCATACGCTTGGTGAGATATCGGATAAAACTTTGAGGCAAACCTTAGGCGATATTCGCTGCATGGCTTTATTGGGACATTATTATGCCGACAAATTGCAAGGTGCCACGGAGCTGAGATTTTTTGATGCCAATCAAAAGCCCCAGCATCGTCAAGCGGCCATTGCCCACATGGAATCGGCGGCCACACACTGGAAAGAGATGGCACAGTTGGCCAGTTCGCAATATGAGCCCCAGTATCTGGCCCGTAATAATTACCTGGATTGGCAGGCCTTGATTCCTCGTGTGGCGGAAGATATTGAGATTGCTGCAGGTAATACTCACATGGGTGAATAGGTCTATGGATAACAAATGAAGCTGAGGTGATAAATAACAAAAAATCATTTTTTAGGAATTTTAGATAGGGAGAATGAACGTATGATTTATGGCAAACAAGAAGCACCGAAACTTTTGAATGACGAGCAGATGCGTCAATATGTGGCAGATGGTTATGTGGTTTTTAAACCCGATGTGCCAAATGAGGTGCACGCGACCGTTCGGAAAAAGTTGCAATTTATGGTGGATGAAGAGTTCAATTATGGCAACAATGTGCTGCCGCGTGTGCCTGAAATGGATCGCATTTTGAACAGCCCAGAAGTGAGGGGTGCGTTGATTAGTGTGCTTGGGCCGGGATATATTGAACATCCCCATCGGTTCTGTCATTATATCGGGCCAGATGCCGAGCAGAAAAGTATAGAGAAAAATTGTCATCAGGATTCTTATACGCCCTTGGGTCGGCCACGACAACACTATTCGCGTTTTGCGCGGATTATGTATTATCCTCAGGATTCACCGGTTGAGATTGGACCCACACACGCGATTGCAGGCTCACAATACCACAAGCGGTTGACGGATGAAGATCGACAAAATACGATTCCGATAGCAGGTGATGCAGGCATCGTGTCCATTACTCACTTTGATATTGGGCACGCGGCGGGTATTAATGAACTCAATGCACCTCGGCATATGATCAAGTTTATTTATGCGCGGGCAGAAGAACCCACTGCGCCTTCGTGGGATTGTCAGGATACGATGTGGCGCAATCCTGAAGGATTTGATACGCCATTTGATTTGAGCTTGGCTTGGTCCCATCTTTGGGATTGGATGTGTGGCAAAGAGGATTTGTATGAGAGTTTTCGTGCTTTGAACGTAGATCAGGTGGACGGGGCATTGGAGGCTTTGGGTGCCGAAGATCGCGCGACTCAGATTGCGGCGATGCATTCTATTGCTGGTGCGAGAGATACGGATGCGATACCGGCACTTATTCAAAAGCTTAATGGGGAAGAGCAGTGGACGCGGTTGACGGCTGTGTATGCATTGGGCGCAATAGGTGAACCTGCGGTGCAACCTTTGGTTGATTCACTGGTCGATTCTGCGGCAGACAAAGATGACGATCCTGTGCCTAAGCCTTGGAGTGAGGGTGCTATTTCGATGGACGATGCGGTTCATGCACTTGCGGCAATTGGCACACCTTCATTGGATTCTTTGATTGCTTTGCTTGA
>JBLHJX010000377.1:0-4400 GCA_047619225.1 Candidatus Latescibacterota bacterium | reverse complement strand
CATCAAACGGTCAAAAACAAAAACAAGACACAAGAATCGATTGCGTTTTTCGCACAAAAGAATTCGCCAAGCCATTGTTTACAATGAAATTATTGGCCTACCGCGAGCCGAAAATATGCCCTTTTAGCCAAAAACACATTTGGTTTTTCTCTTGACATCCCCCGCCCACATTGAGATATTATTGCCCTTACTGGATTTAAGGTGCCGAAGTGGTGAAATTGGTAGACGCGCTGGACTCAAAATCCAGTGGCCTTCGGGCCGTGTGGGTTCAAGTCCCTCCTTCGGCACCATAAAAATGATAAGGGGTTACGTCATTGCGACGTAACCCCTTATTCTATTTTTTTCAACAGTGCGTTCTATGCCAGCTCAATCCGCAGTTTTTTGCCCACCGCACGCGCGAGACGATCCAACGATTCTAAAGTGATAGACGTGTTTTCAGGATCGAGCAAATGATCTAATTGTATTGTATCGGTATTCATATTCTCAGCAATCTTTGTTTTGCTCAGATTTGTGACCTTAATAATATCCTCGATTTGCAAAGCGATTAACCGCTTTTGAGCGCGTGCTGATACGTCTTCAAGAAGACCTTCTTCTTCGAGAAATGCATCAAAGTTGCTACCGCTGTATTTATTCATGACGGCCTCCCGCTTTGCCATTGATTTCTTCGATTGCGTGCCAAATCTAAATCTCTCTGGGATGTCTTTCGAGACTTTTTAATGAAGCCATGCAAGAGTGCCATCTCGTTTCCTCCAACGGTAAACAATACGCGCGCGATACGCCCACCGATAAGATTACTGCGAACCTCCCACAAGTCGGATTCTATCTTTCTAACGAGCGGCATTCCCAGAGGCCAACGAAATTGAACCAGTTTTATATCCTCACCGATTGTCTTTCGATCTACCTTGTCAACGCTCTTTAGCCATTCCCTCACGGGTTCGCGTCCTACATCGGTACAAAAGAAAACGACATTGAGGATCGATTCTCCATTCATGAAATGACTCACCATTGAGAATGTAGATTTTATTTCTAATAAAATATAACCACAAACCTCTTTTGACGCTACGCTTACTCATCTGCCATACAAATCAAGCCAGAGTTGTCACACCTTCAGATCAGTTTTAGGATGCCGAAGTGTCTCCATCGTGAAATTCAAACTCATATATAGAGGTTTAATTTGATTTAACCTTATAACCACTCAAATTCCTTGGGACACAAATAATTACAATAAAAATTCATATTTTACAGTATGTTACTATGACAATCACTTGGAACTCAAAATCCAGTGGCCTTCGAGCCAGGTGGGTTTGATTCCCTCCTTCAGTACTTAAAAAAAGAGGTTACATCATTGCGACGTAACCCTTTTTAATACCCTAATCCAGCTACTTTTGGGAAATCAAACACATGGACAAACACCACGACATCATCATAGCAGGCGCTGGCATTGGCGGCCTGTGTGCAGCGCTACGAGCACAAGAAAAAGGGGCATCGGTCGCTGTCATCGAAAAAGCTGAGCAAATTGGCGGTTCGGCTGCTGCCTCGGGTGGCACCATATGGTGCGCGACAAGCCTTGATGAATGGCTCAAAGTACAACCGGGGGGTGATCCGTCACTTGGGTCTGCATTGGTCGAATACTTTTATGAAGGCATCCGGTGGCTCTCAATGCAGGGTGTATCCCTTGAAAAACTCGACGAACAAAATCCCTACAAATTTAAACGTGAAATCTACAAATTTCTACCCGATGCACGTGGCGCACTGGAACAATTGGCCGAACAATTTCAATCTCAAGGGGGCACGATCTTAACCAATACCAGCCTAACAGGGTTGATCGGCGGCAAGGGAAATCCTATTCGCGGCATCAAAACCAACCAGTCCGAAATGACCACTCAGGCAGTTATTCTCGCAACCGGTGGTTTTCAAGCCAATGCCAAATTGCGCGCACAATACTTCGGCCCACAATCCGATCACATGATCGTGCGAGGTGTGCCTGACAACACCGGGGGCGGATTTCAAAGTGCACTTGATATTGGGGCGCAACCCACAGGCCCATTCGACCGATTCTATGGGCATCTCCTACCCGCGCCACCCGCACAAATTGGCTTGCATAACTTTGTCAAAGTCAAACCAGACTTCAGCGAATACGCCGTTCTTATCAATCTGAAAGGCGAACGCTTCGACGACGAATTCTTAGGTGATGAAGTCACCTGTCATTCCGTTACCCAACAACCCGAAGCCACAGCCATTCTCATCTTCGACGAACACATTCGTGCCAACCAAGCCACACTCTCCCAATGGCCCACCCCAGACATTGACCGTGTCAAAAACATTCGAGAAGCAGGCGGCGAAGTCATCGAAGCAGCGTCGATACAAGAATTAGCCCAGACACTAACAGATCGCTGGGGCATACCCGCCACAACATTTCAAAACACAATGGCCGAATATAGCTTGGCTTGTGCACACGGAAAGGGTCAAAATCTTTCTGTCCCAAAATCCGGCGGACTCATTCCTTTGAGCACACCACCCTACTATGCCATTCGCACATTGCCAGGCATCACCTTTACCTATGGCGGAGTAAAAATCAATGACTGGGCAGAAGTCTTAGATACCGCCAACCAACCGATTCCAGGCCTTTATGCATCCGGCGCGGATTGCGGAGGCGTCTATACCAAAGGGTATACAGGCGGGTTGTGCATGGGCCTTGCATTTGGACTTATCGCGGGGCAAGAAGCAGCCCATTACACGCAGACAAAAGCATGAATAAACACGATGGATCTCTCATGGATTCAACTTTGAAGTGCAATTTCCAGAACCGTTCATCTGGGCAAAGATGGCGCATCAGCGGCTGTAAATCTGTCGGCAAAGCGAGATATTCCGAGTGAGACAGCGGTCGGCATACCATGTTTTTGCGAATAATTTCGAGCTTGCCTATGACGTAGCAATAAAGCAGTGCCTTATTTTATCGAAAGCAAAGACACAAAACGTTTGGCAAACATCCCCAGAGGGCTAACATCATATTTTACAACAAAATGAATCACTCAAAAAAAATACTTTATTTTTCTTCCAAGCGGGAACTTTCGCTGCCACAAAACGTTGAATAACTATGCGGTACACTCTACCGCTACAATATCGGTGTTGGCTCTACCCCGGCTGAGCCAACACCGCTTTTTTTTTGGAACCCAATGTTGGGATGCTGCGTCTAACACAGTACCATGCAACATCCCGAAAAGGCGTTGGTCAAACCCTCCCGATCAGCGCCTTTTCTCTGTACAAGATTAAGGAAACCCGCCCAACCCTACCCGCAAAACCCAACATCACATTGTTCCCTCTATAGATGCTCCGTTTCAACCCCAAATAAAAAAATCCTCCAAATTGGAGGATTGTGTCTTTTGCTACGATAGGATTGCATCTTCAAACATGCTTATTCTTTAATCTCGTTGGCACTACTTATTAGATTGCCAGCTTAATGGAACACACTGTTCAATTAAAATGCGTTTCACCTCGGCAACTTTCCCCAAATCGAGAGCCACTATCATCGCCATCACATCTGACTCGGCATATATCCAATTGGCCTCGTTGGAATTAAGGCCAAATCGGGGATCAACAAATTCTGTTCGCATATTTTCTCCTTTTTGATAATTGCCATCGCCTCCCATTTAGGTGTGGTTGGCATTATTTGGAGAAAAATTTACACCCTTGGTGTTACAATTAGGTTCCAAATCAGTAACATTCAGGTGACTTTGAGCATTGTTAAAGATGCCTATTCACGGCCTTGAATGGGCATCTAAAAACATTTGGTAATTCCTCTGAGCAGGTTTATAGGTTGGATGATGTCGCAAAATTCGCTCAAAAAGCACTTGCGCAGCAACCCTATCACCCTGCTGCGCATACAACACCGCCAAATTATTTCCGGCAATCGCATGTATAGAATCCACGCTCAAAACAACCTCATAAGCGCTTACCGCCTGATCATTCTCGCCCAAACTCTGAAACGCCTGCCCCAAATTCACGCGCGCAGCAACGTGTCCATTATGCCATTGCAAAGCCGTTTCATAAGCGGCAATCGCCCCCATTAAATCTCCTCGGTCTTTTTTTACCAAACCAAGGTCATTCCAAGCATCCGGATAATTCGGCAAAATTTCAACCGCACGCCGATAGTGCTCTGTCGCTTGATCCCACTCACCCGCAGGCTGATAAACTTCATGGGCCACAGCATAATGTGCCTTGGCACTGTTGGGGGCAGACGCAACTTGGGCCGGGTAAAACGTCTGCGCATTTTGCCAAACCGACAACCGATCTAAAGTGACCCCACAATAAACCAACACCAAAGCCCCACCGACCCACCACACCCAATCACGCGGCAAACACGTCACCCCCCAACCTCCAAGCACACACAAACACATCGA
>JBLHJX010000376.1:0-4419 GCA_047619225.1 Candidatus Latescibacterota bacterium | reverse complement strand
CTTTCATTATGAGCAGTATAGCATTCCCGAAGTGAAGGCTTATTTGGCCAAGCGTGGTATTACGGTAAGGCCAAAAGTTTCTATTGCGCTTTAACGGGTCAACTTTGGTATATAGGTATATTGAATGACAGCAACAGAATCGATTCCTGATCGTAAAAAATCTTTTGTTGGTGTGCGCCGTGTGGTGGTGAAGCTGGGCACACGTGTGGTGACAGTCAAAGATAATGAACTCAATGAAGAGGTGATTGCGCGGTTGGCTGTCGATGTGGCGCAATTGCGGGCACGTGGAATTCAGGTGGCTGTTGTGTCATCGGGTGCAGTAGGCGCTGGCATGGGCCGATTGGGGCTTGTGAACCGACCTCAAAAGTTGGCTGAATTACAAGCCACAGCGGCTGTTGGTCAAGGTTTGCTTATGAATGCCTACAAAGTGGCATTTCAAGCGCATAACATACCTGTTGGCCAAGTGTTGTTGACATCTGATGATTTGGATCATCGTCAGCGGTATCTCAATGCACAAAGCACTTTGGATCAATTGTTTCGTTTTGGGGCGGTTCCCATTGTCAATGAAAATGACAGTGTGGCGGTGGAAGAGTTGCAATTGTCGGTGGGTGAGAACGATCGATTGGCTGCTTTGGTTTCTCATTTGGTAGATGCCCAATTGTTGGCTATTTTGACAGATGTTGATGGTGTTTTTTCTGATGACCCCAGTCAGAATCCTGACGCACAATTGATTCCATATATCAACGGAATTTCAAAAGACGTCTATGCTTTGGTTGGTTCACGAGGAAGTTCTGTGAGCCGAGGGGGCATGCGCACCAAGTTACAAGCAGCTGATATTGCCGCTCAAGGTGGGCGCATGACCTTAATTGCCAATGGCCGAAAGAATGGCTTGGCTGCTATTTTGGCGGGGGAAAATGTTGGCACGTTGGTGGTACCAGATGATCGAAATTTGAGTGGCAAGGAAGTCTGGTTGGCCCAATCGCGAAGGCGTGGGGTTATCGTGGTGGACGATGGGGCGGCAACAGCGTTGGTAAACGGTGGTAAAAGTTTGTTGCCTTCTGGAGTGGTTGATGCTCTTGGCGATTTTGATGCAGGTGACTTGGTTGGCGTCGAAAATATACATCGGGTTGAGATTGCGAGGGGATTGGTTCGGTTTGATGTAAAGCAAGTTCACTTGATTAGAGGTAAGCAGACGGGCGAGGTTGCAGAAATATTGGATAATGTACACGGAACTGAGGTGATTCATCGCGATCATATGGTGGTTTTCTAATCACGGAAAAACACGGAAGCATAATGAGAAGAACACGGAACCCCTCATCCCCTCACCCCAATAAAAAAATTACAAGCAACCACAGATGAACACAGATGAATCGGATTCAGAAGGGACATTGACCTATGAGTAGACTTTATCGGGGTAGCCACCCTGTTTGGCCAAGCTTGGGCAACAAACGATTGAAGCAGTTTTTGCTCGCCGCACCGATTGTTTTGTCGGTGTATTTACTGGCAACGGGTGACAGTGGTATCTATCAAATCAGGCACCAAACCCAGCAAATTGGGACACTTGAAGAAGAGATTGCCAGCTTAAAGATCGAGAATATGCGTTTGCAAGAAGATGCGGAATTGCTGACCGAAGATTTGACTGAAATTGAACGCATTGCACGTGAACGTTATGGTATGGTCAAAAAAAATGAATGGGTTTATATGGTGTACCCCAGCTCACCAAACAAGGTCATCACACCGTGATTGTTCAAACAGAAGGTTTGATTTTACGTAGCTTTCGTATGAGTGAGAGTAGTAAAGTGGTGGTGGTGTATACACGCGACTTGGGTAAAGTGCGTTTGGTCGCAAAAGGTGCACGGCGCCCAAAGAGCAAGTTTGGTGCGAGCCTAGAACCTCTTACGTGGGGGCGCTATGTATTTTACAAGCGCGAAAACCGCGAGCTTCAAACCTTGAGTGAAGGTGACATTGTGTATCCTTTCGAGGCTGTCAAACAACATTATGGCCGCCTGGCTGCTGGGTACGTGGTGTGTGAGGTTTTGGACCATATGACCGAAGATGAAGATCGAAATCCGATGTTGTTTCGCTTGGCATTGGATACCCTAGAGTGGATCGGTAACATCGAAACACCTGCCTTGGATATGCCCATTTGGTATTTTCAATTGAAAGCAGCAGGTGAGTTGGGATATCGTCCACATTTGAGCGGTTGTGTACAATGTGGCAAGCGTTTGGATGGTAAGCGCTTGGGCTTTAGCCCAATGTTGGGTGGTGTGTTATGTACACAGCATGCCGGATTGGGTATGTCCATTTCTCAAAACACAGTTGGGTTTTTGGAACAATTGCAGGTTGGGCACCCAGAAAAAATGGATATCGAAACATTCAAATCTGTGAACCGAGTGGAAGCTACACGCCTTTTGCGATCTTTTTTAGATCATCATATGTCATCTCAATATCGGCCAAAAGCGTTTGATTTTTTTGAGAATGTAATGGCAGCTGAACGTGCTGTGCCATATGAAACAATGGGAGAACGCTAGGCCATGTTCAATAAATTATTTCGACGGGGATTGCGAGACAATCCATTGGTACGTGTTTTACGAGAAATACCCTTGTTTCGGGAATTGAGCCGTGGGGAGTTGCGTGAGGTCGTGCAGACGTTAGAGGTTGCGAGTTTTGCGATTGATGATGTGGTTTTTAAGCAAGACGATCCTGGGCGAGGCATGTTTATCGTGTTGTCTGGCGGCGTAGATATTTTTCAGATGGATGAAGACGGTGCGCGTTTGCATCTGTCGCGATCTGAGGTCGGATCTTTTTTTGGCGAAACAGCATTGCTTGATGATGCTCCGCGCACTGCTTCGGCCATTGTGTTTGATGAGGCTGAGTTGGCGTTATTTTCTCGGCATGCGTTGTTAAATTTGGCAGAGAATAGACCGCACTTGGGTGTTAAGATTGCGATGCAATTGTCTCAGATTATTGCAGAGCGGTTACGGCGAACCAACAGGGGGTTGCGGAGTGCCCGTGATGAAGTGGGCGCCGCACAAAAGGCCAAAGAGGAGGGTGCAGCGTGAATGAGTCTCGTTCTGGTGGCATGAATGTTTCCCACATTGTGCGCATCGTGCTATTTGTGTCTGTTATTTGCATTTTTGCGTGGTTGGTTTATACCATTCGCAGCACGTTGCTTCCTTTTGGTATTGCATTTGTTTTGTCATATCTGCTCATGCCTTTGGTTGATTATTTGGAGTCGCATCGGGTTAATAGGCTGATTTCTGCCGTTGGGGTCATGGGCATTGTTTTTGCGATCGTGGTTGTGCCGCTTATTCTGGTCATTCCAACCTTGGTGACAGGCACACAAGATTTGGTGAAGCGCATGATTGGCGATCGGGGTACGTGGTCTTGTATTGTTGAAAACTCGGGGAAAACGCCTGTTTATTTGGATCGTTTTGAGGCGAATTTGGAAGATTTTGATGTGAGTGGTTTGCCGATAAACTTGGTTCCGGGAGCACGTGATACGTTGGTTATTGGGTTTAGCCCTCAGGTATACGAGACACGAGAGGGGCAACTCTCGATTTTTGGACGCGAAAGTGATACAGGGCAATTGCCGATTGTTCTGAAAATGTATGGAAACCATCCCTTTCCATCACCAAACGCGGTTATTGAACCTACTCAAGTCGTTTCGTTGGAAACCGGTGTGGTGACGTTGTCGAATACGTGGTATGCTTTCGGTGTGCTCAAACCTGGGTATTTGGCTTTGATGAAAGATTATAACCGCAGTACTCAAGAACAATTGGAAACATCGATACCTATGCTTAAAGAATTTGATTTGGCAGGTACGATCAACTCAAAACTTCAAAGTATTGGTACCGATTTATTGGAGGAAACACCCCAAATTGTCGGCCAGCTTCTTTCTGGGCTTACGTTTGTGATTATTGTGCCCTTGGTTCTGTTTTTCTTTTTAGGAGAAGGACGCTCGATAAAGCGAGCAATGATTGAGTTGGTTCCCAACCAGTATTTTGAAATGGTGTTAAATTTACTTTATCGCATCGACCTACAGTTGGGCGGGTATATCCGTGGCATGGTTTTGTCGGTGATTATCATTTCCCTACTGTCTATTACAGGTCTCTATATTATTGGTTTAGAGTACTTTTTGGTGATTGGTACCTTAGCTGGAGTGGCCAATGTTATTCCCTACCTTGGCCCACTCATTGGCATTATTGGCGGTGTGATTGCAGCAGCTTTGCAATATTCAACGTTGAGTTTGGGTGTTGTTTTGCCCGTGGTTGTGGTGTTTTTGTTTGTACAACTGATGGACAATGTTTTTGTGGCGCCTGTGGTGGTTGCTCGAAGTGTCAATTTGCATCCTCTCATTGTTATTTTTGTGGTATTGGTTGGCAGTCAATTGTTTGGTGCGGTGGGCATGATTTTGGC
>JBLHJX010000375.1:0-4450 GCA_047619225.1 Candidatus Latescibacterota bacterium | reverse complement strand
TTGGCATCCGTGCTGCGACGGTCCTGGAAGTTGAAAATGCCAATGGGTTTGCCTTCAATGAGTTTGCTGGCCAGGCAGCGAATGTTACCATCTTCTCGGCTGGCAATGGTGGCGATTAGATTGTCCAAATCTGTTTGCGTCATCGCACGTTTGCCACCCTGACCATCTGGGTAAGGTACGTTAGCACCAACAGTGAGCCAGTTGGATTTGAAGTAGACGGCAGAGTTTCTGGGTACGTTATAGCCTGCGGCATAGAGGATTTTGGAAGAGACAACATCGGCGGTGGAGGCGAGTTCGTCGTTGCCTTTGGCTTCAAATTTGACAAAGTAAACGTTTCCTATTGCATCTTTGATGGTGAGGCCTGGTGCAAGGCCTTCAAACTTGCCACGGATGACTTCCCATTTGCCTGTGGTATCGGGGTGGGCATCTCCTGGGCCATGAATGAGTTGATTGGGTTCGAGAGGATTGAGGAAGTGGCGGTTGGTATACCAAGAGGAATTGGGTACTTCGTCTAAGGCATTGACGTTGTCAGCTTCACGGGGGGGCACGATGCCTACTATGTTGCCCAATCGGCGAGACGTCCAACCGATGTCGAGGGGTTTGGCTAATTCATTAAAAAAAGTGAGATATAAGATATCCCAAATGAGATTTTGATCTATTTTCCTGGGTTCTTGAATGGGGCGCGTGTCGGGGTCAAGCCACTTGATGGGTTGGGTGGTCATAGTAGGCTGAGGTGTGGCACAACCGAGCAAGAGGAAAAGGATGGACGTGATCCAAGTGTTTCGAAGGGATTGTCTCATAGCGGTTAGACCAAGATTTAAAGGGCAAGTAGAGGAACAAGAACATTCGCTTCGGGATTTATATTTCGGGTTTTGATTTTCTAAATAATACATATAAAATTCTGATACGCCAAGTGGCGTTTTCGTGTCTTGACATCAGGGCAACTTTATTGCATTTTGCGTGATCGCAAAATGGAACATATTGTCTGAACATTTCTGATTTTTAATGGGTGGAGGTTTTATGTTTGGCGAAATTCGCAACAATGCAGGCGAAAAACTCGATTATGTGGTGCATGAGGGCAATGCCAATAGCAAGCAAATTGTGGTGTTGGGGCATGGGGTGACGGGCAACAAAGATCGGCCTTTTTTGGTGGCCCTGTCTGAAGGGTTAGAAAAAGCAGGCATCAATGTGTTGCGTTTTTCTTTTGCAGGAAATGGCGAGTCTGAAGGGCGATTTGAAGACGCCGTGATTACCAAAGAAGTGGATGATTTGGGGCGTGTGATTGATGTGTTGGATGGGTATACCGTGTGTTATGCGGGGCATAGTATGGGTGGGGCTGTGGGTGTTTTGCGTACGAGCACCGATGGCCGGATTCGATATCTGATTTCTTTGGCGGGTATGGTCGATACCAAAGGATTTGCAGAACGCGAGTTTGGCGATGTGATACCCGATGAAGGCGATATGTGGGAGGATGAAGACTGCCCATTATCCAGCGCATATGTGAATGATTTGACGGCGCTTGACACGGTAGTGGATCGGGCCACACAAATTTCTGTGCCATGGTTGTTGGTGCATGGTACCGAAGACGATGTGGTGCCCATTGAAGATTCCCAAGCGATTTTTGCCAAAGCCAATGAACCCAAGGAATTGATTAGATTGCCGGGTGCGAGTCATGTGTTTGGCGATGATGCAACTGCGGTGATGGTGGAGAAAGTGACAGCTTGGGTTCTGAAACAGTTTGCTTAAGTGAGGGTATGATGTCAGAGCGTACACATCGGGCAGCGGTGATCGGTTTGGGTATGATTGGCGGTGCTGATCAAGTTTCGGGTGATGCTTTAGGGCAACGTGTTGAGAATATGGATGGTACGCATGCTGTGGCGTATCAAAATCATCCCCGTGTTCAATTGATTGCAGGTGCCAGCCGAGATGAGGGGCGTCGTACGCGTTTTGAAGCACGTACGGGAGCGAAGACGTATGCCGATTGGCGTGAGATGATTGCATCTGAAGACATAGATATTGTGAGTGTGGCCACATATACCCCATTTCATGCAGAGATCACCATTGCTTGTGCAGAGCAGGGCATTCCTGTGGTTTTTTGTGAGAAACCTGCTGCAACGCGCTTGGTGGATGCTGAAAGGATGCTTGCGGTTTGTGAACAGAAAAAAGCGTTGTTGGTATTTAATCATCAGCGTCGGTTTGATTTGAACCATCGCAAGTTACAAAGCTTGATACAAGAAGGCGGTTTGGGAGATCTCACATCGGCTTCTTTGCAGTGGCCGTCGGGGCGTTTGGGCAATGTGGGTACGCATGCGATTGATGCATTGTTGATGTTGACTGGGCGGCGTATACAGTCTGTGTCGGCAACACTTGATTTGGCTGGGCGGCCTGATTGTCGAGGATCAGACTTTCGCGATCCTGGTGGTTGGGGCGTGCTGCGCATGGCGGGTGATGTGATGGTGACTGTGAGTGCATCTGATTATGCAAACTTCCCCGCGCGAACAGAGATCAATGGCAGTAAAGGCCGGGCGATTTTGGGGGCAAAGGCTGTGACGCTTGAGTTTTGGGACGGTCATTCAGAGCATTGGCCTGCAGCACAGGACGGTATTTCGGGCGCGGATCGTGCGGTGTCTGAGATGGTTGATTGGTTGGGTAAAGAAACACCCTTTCCATATGATGCAGAAGAAGCGGTTCATACATTGGAGACGATTGTGGCATTTCATGCATCTCATTATAAACACGCACAATGGGTTGATGTGCCTTTGGTAGGCGCAGATCGAGATCTTGAAGTGTTGAGTGGGTAGTTTGTTCAAGGGAAATAACAAATATCAAAATTGTTCTGGGGAGGAACATATGCCAACAATTGGAACGCCGCTGTCACCAACAGCGACAAAGGTTTTGATGTGTGGGTCGGGAGAATTGGGCAAAGAGGTTGTGATTGAATTGCAGCGTTTGGGCGTGGAGGTGATAGCAGTAGATCGATATGAAAATGCACCCGCGATGCAGGTGGCACATCGGTCTTATGTGATTTCGATGTTGGATGGTGATGCGCTTCGTAAAGTGATTGAAACCGAAAAGCCCGATTTGATTGTGCCAGAGATTGAAGCGATTGCAACCGATACATTGGTCGCGTTGGAGAGCGAAGGGTATCATGTGATTCCCACAGCGCGTGCAGCTCGGTTGACGATGAACCGGGAAGGCATTCGGCGTTTGGCGGCAGAGGAATTGGGGTTGCGCACGTCGCCGTATCGATTTGCATCAACTTTGGAAGATTACCAGGCGGCTGTTGCAGAGATTGGGTTGCCCTGTGTGGTGAAACCGATTATGAGTTCGTCGGGCAAAGGGCAAAGTACACTAAAGACCGAGGATGATGTAGATCGGGCGTGGAACTATGCACAAGAAGGCGCGCGTGGTGGGGCTGATGCGGTGATTGTAGAAGGGTTTGTGGATTTTGATTATGAAATTACGTTGTTAACGCTGCGCCATGAAGGGGGCACGAGTTTTTGTGCGCCTATTGGGCATGTGCAAATTCATGGCGATTATCGCGAGAGTTGGCAACCGCAACCAATGGCTGAAGTTGCGCGCAAAGAGGCCGAACATATGGGCAAGGCCGTTACGGATGCGTTGGGTGGGCGTGGGATTTTTGGTGTGGAGTTGTTTGTGAAGGGTGATATTGTGTATTTTAGCGAGGTATCTCCCCGGCCTCACGATACGGGTATGGTGACTATGATTTCGCAAGATTTGTCGGAATTTGCGCTCCATGCACGTGCCATTTTGGGTTTGCCAATTCCCAATATCACGTTCCATGGGCCTTCTGCCTCGGCTGTTATTTTGGTGGAGGGGCATTCAAAGCAAGTCAGCTTCGGAAATTTGGCCAAGGCCATTGAACAGCCCGATACCCAACTGCGTTTGTTTGGCAAACCCGAGGTAAAAGGTGAGCGCCGGATGGGGGTTGTGGTTGCGAGGGGCAATACGGTTGAAGAAGCGCGCGAGAAAGCCCGTAATGGCGCCAATGCGGTTTCGGTTACATTGTAGTGTGGATAGAAATTGTGATGTGTATTAAAGAAGCCCCGAAGGGGGCTTCTTTTTTTGCCCGGGACTTGACAATCGTGTGTGATATGGAGTTTTGTTAAAGGGGAATTATAGAAATACTTTAGACAAACATCTACTGGTCCAAGGGGTGATTGTGATGACGTCTCGTGAACGTGTGATGAAAACACTGAATTTTGAGAGGCCAGATCGTGTGCCACGCGATCTGTGGACTTTGCCGGGGGCACAATTTCAGCAAAGAGAAGCGATTGATGCCTTGTTGTCGTGTTACCCTTTTGATATTGGAAAAGCATCGAATAGCCCTGGGACAAATAAGACAGCCTTAGATGATCCCTTGTGTGTGGGTAATTATACAGATGATTGGGGCAGTGTTTGGCAACGTGCAGAGCCGGGTGTAATTGGT
>JBLHJX010000374.1:0-4479 GCA_047619225.1 Candidatus Latescibacterota bacterium | reverse complement strand
TGGCTCATTCCCGAAAATGAAAATGATGCGATCACATGGTTTTATCAAGGCATGCCCAAAGGGGCTGATATTCCGTGGGACGTGTGGATGGTGCCGCTGTTTTGGTGGTTTTTGGCTGTGATGGCAGGGTATGCGGTGATGGCGTGTGTGGCGGTGGTGTTTCGCAAGCAGTGGGCGGAGAATGAACGGTTGTTGTTTCCTGTGATTGCACCACTGGTGGAAATGGTATCCAACCCAGGGGATGGCAAGGGGTGGTTGCCAGCATTTACACGCAATCGGTTGTTTTGGGTTGGGTTTGGCATTGCGTTTGGAGCCATTGCGTGGAATTGTTTGAGTTATTTTTTGCCGGGTTTTCCGCAGTTTCCAATTTATAGGGGACGGTGGGTGTGGATTGACCGGCAGTTTCCGCCCATTCGCGGGTACTTGGGCATTTTCACCTTGTTTTTCTCGTATTTTGCGAGTCTGGAAATTTTGTTTAGCCTGTGGTTTTTTGATTTGTTGTTCATTCTCGAAGGCGGCTGGTTGAATAAGTTGGGTTATAAAGCGATTTCGCCCTATGAACCGCGGGGGGTGTATCAGTGGCAGATGTATGGTGGGTTTGTGGTGATGGTGGCGTCGATGTTTTGGGTGGCACGCAGACATTTGAAAGATGTGTTTTTGAAGGCCATTGGGAAAGACGATGCCATTGAAGACTCGGGTGAGTTGTTGTCTTATCGGGCGGCACTGATTGGGATTGTATTGGGTTTGGGTTTTTTGTTTGTCTGGATGATGCAGATGGATTTTGATCCGATTCCCGCCCTTTGTTTGTTGGTGATGTTCATTTTTTGTTATGTGGGTTTGTCCAAGATCTTGGCCGATACGGGGTTGCCCTATATCGGTATTCCAGCGGGACCATGGACATTGATTTTGCCATTTTTGGGCAATCGCAATATTTCGGCGGTGACCCATGTGGCCGAACGGTTTGCGACCTTGGGTGTGGGTGGATGGACGGGGCGTATGTTGCCAGCAATTACGCATGTGGGCCGTATTGCCGAGAATATTCCAGCAAAACAGCGTCGCAGTTTAATGGGTGCGATTGCTTTGGCCGTGGTGGTGAGTTTTGTGTTTAGTGTGTATATCACGATTCGATTGGGTTACTTAGAAGGCGCGTATACGTTTGGTGCATTTGAAATTCCATCGGCCTCTGCACGGCACTTTAAACACGCCGTTACAATACTCAAAACATATCCAAACAGACCTCCGTTTTTTGTGAAAGAACCGGCAGAGTTGGTATTCTTTTTGGTTGGCGGCGGCATTATGTCGGCCTTGATTTTCTTGCGCCATCGTTTTGTGTGGTGGCCGTTGCATCCGGTGGGTTTGGCAGTCTCTGGCACACATTTGTTACGCCATATTAGTTTTACCATTTTCTTGACCTGGTTGCTAAAGTTGATGGTGATGAAAATTGGGGGCCCATCAATCTATCGCAAATCTCAACCGTTGTTCATTGGTTTGCTTGTGGGCTATGTATTGGGTGTGGTCTTCTCAACAATGCTGGATGTGATTTGGTTCCCTGAGCAAGGGCATCAGGTGCATATGAAGGGATAGGTTTGGCACTTCACGAACAAGAGATGTTGCAAACAGATACAGAACCACAAGCGATTACTGTTCGGTCTGTTGTGATCGGGTTGGTGTTGGTGATTGTGTTGGGGTTTGTGGGTACGTATGTGCGGTATTATTTGCATGCGTCGCGGATGGCCATTGGGCATGTGCCGATGGGTATGTTGATGCCGTTTATGGTGATGTTGTTTGCGTTTGCGATTTTTGGGAAGAAAACACAGGTCTTGTTGCGGCCCGAAGAGTGGCATGTGATTTTGGCAATGGCCCTGGCGGGGGCGATGTTGCCGGTCTCGGGTGTAACGGGCTATATGATTGGGTATATTGCAGGGCCTTATTTTAAAGCGACGGATGAGAATAATTGGGCAGAATATTTGCATCCACATATGCCTACTTGGTTGGTGCCCAATAATGATAACGATGCGATTTCGTGGTTTTACCAAGGCATGCCCAAGGGCGCAGACATTCCGTGGGATGTGTGGTTGGTGCCCCTGTTTTGGTGGTTTTTGGTGGTGATGGCAGGGTTTACACTGGTGTCGTGCGTGGCGGTGGTGTTTCGCAAGCAATGGGCAGAGAATGAACGCTTGGCATTTCCGATTGTGGCACCGCTCATAGAGATGGTGGCGCAGCCGGGTGATGGCAAGGGGTGGTTGCCTGCGTTTACACGAAATCGATTGTTTTGGATTGGTTTTACCATTGCGTTTGGCACGATTGCTTGGAATTGTATCAGTTATTTTTTACCGGGTTTTCCACAGTTTCCCATTGGCAGAGGCAGCTGGATTTGGTTTGATCGGCAGTACCCGCCTATACGGGGGTATTTGGGTATTTTTACATTGTTTTTTGCTTATTTTGCAAGCTTGGAAGTGTTGTTTAGTTTGTGGTTTTTTGATTTGTTGTTTGTGTTTGAAGGGGGTTGGTTGAATCAGTTGGGATATAAGGTGATGACGCCTTATGAACCTCGGGGCGTATACCGCTGGCAGATGCAAGGTGCGTATTTTATGTTGGTGGTGTCGATGTTTTGGGTGGCGCGCACACATTTGAAAGATGTGTTTCTCAAAGCCATTGGTAAAGGAGATGGCCGAATTGATGATTCGGGCGAGATGTTGTCGTATCGAAATGCATTGTTGGGCATTGTGTTGAGCATGGTTTTTTTGTACGTGTGGATGATGCAGTTGCACTTTGATCCATTGCTCGCATTTTTGCTTTTGATCATGTTTGTTTTTTCTTATGTGGGTTTGGCTAAGATTTTGGCCGACACGGGTATTCCCGTGATGATCAGTTTGCAAGAACCGCCCGTGGGATCTTGGAATTTGATTTTGTCTTTTTGGGGCAATCGCAATATTTCTGCCGTGACGCATGTGGCCGAACGGTTTGTTTATATTGCTGCGGGGAATTGGACGGGACGTATGTTACCGGGGATGACGCATGTGGGGCGCATCGCAGAAGGGGTGCCTCCGCGTCAGCGCCGCAATTTGATGGTGGCGGTTGCGTTGGCTATTGTGGTGAGTTTTGTGTTTAGTGTGTACATCACCATTCGGTTGGGATATGTTGAGGGGGCGTATAGTTTTGGGTCGTTTGAAATTCCATCGAGTGCAGATCGTCAATTTAATCATATTATTTCGGTGCTTAAAAAACATCCCAACGCGCCGCCCTTTTTCATCAAAGAACCCTCTGAGTTTTTGTTCTTTTTAATGGGTGGTGGGATGATGGCGGGGCTCATTTTCTTGCGTCATCGTTTTGTGTGGTGGCCCTTGCATCCCGTCGGTTTGGCTGTTTCTGGCACACACTTATTGCGACATATCAGTTTTACCATTTTTTTCACGTGGTTGGTGAAACTCTTGGTGCTAAAAATTGGCGGTCCGTCGGCCTATCGCAAATCTAAGCCGCTGTTTGTGGGGTTGCTGGTCGGGTATGTTTTGGGTGTTGCTTTTTCAACAGTGATCGATGCCATCTGGTTTCCTGAAAATGGACACCCGGTGCATATGAAGGGCTAGGTTGTTTTATGAAAAAAATCGCGTCATATATGCTCACTGGTGTCATTGGTCTGGCGTTTGTGGTTGTTTTGCTTGGGCCACAGCGGATGAATCCTATTTTGAATGCCTTGTTTGGCGTGGCGGAACGCGAGCCGGTGTTGCCTCTTTCTGTGCCACGTGCTGACGGTGTCGCAGATCGGGTGTTGGATGATATCCAGGAGGCCGATGTTGAGGCGCTGGTTACGCGGTTTGCCAGTTTTGGTTCTCGGGTGCCGGGATATGAGGGGCATACTCAGGCGGCACAATTTATCGTGTCGGAGTTTAACCGCTTGGGTTTGGCAGATATTGAGACAGAGTCATTTGGGGTGACGGCACCCATTGATAAAGGGGGGGTGCTTAAGCGGGTGGATACGGGTGAGGCTTTTGCCATTCACAGTGTGTGGCCCAATTTGGTCAAGACGTCAACTGTTCCCAAAACAACAGGGCGGTTGATTTACGGCGGCGATGGCACATTTTCATCCTTTGATGGGTATGATTTGGAGGGTGCCATTGTCTTGATGGAATTTAATTCGTGGAACAATTGGATCAATGCGGGGATGTTGGGGGCCAAGCAGGTTGTTTTCATTGAGCCCGATTCGACGCTGACGGCAGAAGCCGAGCAAAAGTTCTTGCAGGTGCCCAACAGTGTGGAGCGGTTTTGGATTGGGAAAGAAGCGGGGCGAAAACTTCAGGCGGCGCTTTTGGAAAAAGGCGAATTCAGTGTGACGCTTGAAGCACAGATGATTTGGGAAAAACATGAGGTGCCCAATGTGTTGGGGTGGATTCAGGGTACGGATCCTGAGCTAAAGAAAAAGACGATTGTGATCAATGCGTATTATGATGCGATGTCGGTGGTGCCTGCGTTGGCACCTGG
>JBLHJX010000373.1:0-4495 GCA_047619225.1 Candidatus Latescibacterota bacterium | reverse complement strand
GAGCTTCTTGATCGTGTATAACTTTGGTAACGGACTTTGTTGTCTTATTACCAACACTATCCAAAACCACCACGCTCAAGTCAAGTTCTTTACCTGCCTTTTGGGCTTTGGAGGCCGAGAACGAATCGGTCGTCACTACTGACAAATCTGTAATCGTATTTGTCGCACCAAAAGAGGCAGTATCTTTGCTGACGATAGCCCAACGCGTCAAAACACCTTCACTCACTTTGAACTTCAAGGGCTTAAGTGTATGAGTATCACCAGGGTTTGTACCGTCATTTCTCACATAGCTGAGACTCGTATCCACACGCCCAGTGAAACGCTTACCTGAGCTATCTGGATGCGCCAATGTAATTGTTGGTGCATTGGAGTCAAACACATACGTGATATTTTGCGAGAAACCTTCAGGATTTGCTGATGTTGCGGTACTCGCACCTAAGTTACCCGCATTGTCAACCAAAAAGCCGATAACTTTAGTGCGCAAATTGTTCTTCAATGTGGAAATGGTCATCTGACCAGCAGCCACAGTGAAAGAGTCACGCACATTACCAGCGGCTGTAACTATTTGTGCCGCACTGAATGATTGGCTGTACATCGAACTGTCTGGATGTAATTGCGAAACTTCATAGAGACCAATTTTTGCAGATGCCTCGCCGAAGTTTTTCACATGCATTTTCAGCTTGACCTGATCGCCAATTTTGAAAGCACGCGAATTGGCAGGTAGTCCTGCAAAGTTGGTCGTCGCAGCTGCCGTATCAATCAACACGCTGTCAAAAACCGACCCATTTACAGGACGCAGGCCATCAATTCTTACAAATTTCTTATCACCAACCGGATCAAGGAATCCAGTTATAGTACTGATTGGTGTGCTATCCAAGTTTGTGAGCTTCTCAAATGCTATACTTGCAGTTGTACTGAGAAATGCGTTGGCAACCACAAAATTGGCTACTGGATCACCAACTGTCACAGTAAACGTAAACTTGAATGTATCAACCGCAGTACCCACGCCGTTGGCTGTGGTGAGTGTGTCGAGAAAACGACCCCCCAAGGTACTAGCAGGCGTAGCAGAAGTCGTATCTTTACGCAACGCCACAATAACAGAATCAAGGGCAGGTGACAAACTTCTATGTCGAAGCACGTTGACCTTGATTGTTTTAGCAATGCCTACCCATGCCGAACTATCTGGCGACACAAGGTGAACACGGATACCTCTTGGGGATGCTTCTTGGGCAAACGAGTTGTTTGCACCGAAAGAAAGAAGCAAACCAGCTAAAAGGCACATAGTCTTTTTGAAACTCATCTTATCGACCTCCTCAAACCAATAGGATCGATACAATATCAATTTTAATTGATTGCATTGATTGGGAATTATTCACTTGAACTACCGAAAAAACACATTCTGCCACTTCGGCTATATTGCTATACGAAACTCAAAAACAACAACTTATGGGGCGAGAGCTACATATAACATCTTTGTAATTTGCCAAAAATAACAGATTACAGCACCATCCATTTAGGTTACAATACCATCCCTCCCTTCCTTAGTTTTTTCACATCTAACATCTTTAAATTTCTGTTCTTAATTATTATTTATTAACAACCTATAACCTCACAACCTGCCCCGTGATACCTCCTTCCACACCAAAAACCCTAAAAACAACGCACCACTATTTTAAATTCAAAAGACGCATAGCAAGGGGCACGCCACTTAAATGGATCATAAATGTCCAAATCACAGTAAGGTTTCTTACAGGTTACAAAGATGGCCTAAGTATATGCAATCAAAAACTCTGTGTCAAGTTTTTTTTGATTACATATTCATACCTCGGCTTCTTCCAACTGACCATTTTACATGTACTTTCATCGATTTTGGAGTGTGTATTCTAATCGATCAATTTCATCTCTTAACTTAGCTGCTTCTTCATATTCTTCGCGAACAACAACATCTTGCAATCTCGCTCGCAAAGCAATTACCTGCTGTTCTACACGACCAAAACCCGTATCTTTTAATTCAGGCAACTCATCTTTGCTTTCGAAATGTTCTAATTGTTCTTCTTGAACCCCAGCTTTAACAGGTAAAGCGGCTTCGGCAAGGACTTCATCAGCAACAAAAATAGGGGATTTGAGGCGAAGAGCCAAAGCAATAGCGTCACTGGGACGCGAATCAAGACGCAAACGCGTTTCACCCTTTAGCAGTACCACCTCGGCATAAAATGTCTCGTCTTTGAGGGCATGAATCAAAATCTGTTCCACTTGTATATCAAACCCATCTAAGATAGATTCCAACAAATCATATGCAATTGGGCGAGGCGGTGGATCATCATATAATGCCATATAAATGGCTGTGGCTTCAAAGTTACCAATTGCTATCGGTAAATAAAAACGCTGGGTTTTGTCTTTTAACCAAACCAAAGGATGATTACTATTCGGTTCGGGTTGAACGGCAACTACTTCCATTTCCACCATGCGCAACCCCTTCCTCATCAATGAAAGTCCACGACTGAAAGATACCCAGAAATGCAGAACAAAGGCACGGATTAATATAGACTGAATGATCAATAAAAATCAAGCGAAATTAGTTTTAATATAGGTGATTGCTTGCAAATAGAATCTTGTCATTGTACATTTGATGTGACCTGTTTTTGAATTTTTCTTTTTCAAAAAATGTGTGTCCTAAAAACATTAGAAAAAAAGGATTGCTTATCATGAGATTATGCTACTCGATTTTATTTGTTCTTTTCCTCAGCTTAACCCCACTTAAAATAGCCGCAGGCCCACACCTATTAAACTATCAAGGGCAACTGACCTCACAAAACAACGAATCCCTTCCCAATCCAGTAACCATCACCTTTGCCATCTATGCCACGTCAGAATTGGGCCAACCCCTTTGGCAAGAAGCCCAAAATATCACACACAACAAGGGTATATTTCACACATTGTTAGGAACCGAGTCTCCTCTACCTCAAAATTTGTTTGCCGAAGACAATCGTTACTTAGAGATTCGCCTTGCAAACGAACCCACATTTCAACCCCGGCAACGCATTGTGAGTGTGGCATATGCAATTCAAGCAAATAACGTAACGGGGCATATAACACCCAAAAGTCTCACACTTGGATCAACAAAAATTGATACCACAGGCACAATCTCAACGTCACGCATAACAACCGATAGTTTGGTCATTGGACAAACGGGTGTTATTAATCGCCTAGGCCAATGGACGGGACCACCATTGCCCGTTCAAATTCCAGGCATGATACTCGACACGATTATTGTAAGAAATTTCCAAGATTCGCTTGCTTTTGGTTCTGGTATTTGGGCCGATATCGATGGTTCGTCAGATGTGCTTACGTTATTTATCAACTTAAAAAATGCGACCTTTCTCGATATCGAATTTCATACGACAGTAGCAGCAACTGGAGAAATTATCGAAACCCGATTGGCAGTTGAACCCATTGATCCGAGAAACAGCCCTATCGAAAACATCAGCAATGTTTCTCGGTTTATCCCACGCAACACATCAGACCTTGGCACGCTGAGTAATCAAGCAGTTGTAAACCTAACACCGGGGTTATATCGTGTTTTTGTACAAGGACGCATAGAAGGTCTTGGGACTTTTCAAACGGGCGTGTTAACTGTTCGAGCATATCGTAAATGATTAGCCGGAAAATGCCGCAGCAAAAAGCAAAAAATCAGAAAACCCAATTTCGGTATCATGATTGAGATCCAATTTTGCATTATATTCTGGGTCTAATTTGTGATGTCCAAAGCCAATAGCAAAAAGCAAAAAATCAGAGAAGTTGACAATACCATCCCCATTAAAGTCGGCGGGCAATATCTGGGTATCAGGTTTGTAAACAAGCCCCACAAAAAGCGTATGAGAGCTGTTCGATATTGAACCTGTTTGCACACCCATATCCAAAGCACCAACCAATGCAATTTGAGTAGGTGTTTCTTGCCGATACCCAACATTTTCCCCAAAAAGAATCACGGCACCAATTGTACCAAACGACATCAACAAAACAACCCAAGTTGCAAAGAATCTTCTGAGCATAACAAACCCCCACGAGACATCTTGACAGGTCATACATCGCAACGTATTATTGTTTTTCAAAAAAACAATAAATGATTAATCAACTCATGAAAAAACAAAAACAGGAGTATGTATGGCATCACCATGTTGCGGCGCCAGCAGGCCACCATCATCTGTTAAACGCAGCACTCAAAAGCGTCGATCCAAATCGCGGGCAGATACATCGCTCAAAGGAATGGCGCACATTCCTGGTGGTACATTTCGAATGGGCGCCGATGACAAAGAGGGTTTCCCCCAAGATGGGGAAGGACCTATTCGATCAGTGAGTATCAAACCCTTTTACCTGGATACCTGTGCGATTACCAACGCACAATTTGCCAAATTTGTCAAAGCCACAAAATACAAAACAGAAGCGGAATTATTTGGTTGGTCTTTTGTTTTCCACCTCTTTGTATCCGAAGAAA
>JBLHJX010000372.1:0-4495 GCA_047619225.1 Candidatus Latescibacterota bacterium | reverse complement strand
TTTTCACCCCACCGCACGAGTTTGGGTGGG
Source organism: Candidatus Latescibacterota bacterium (assembly GCA_047619225.1). Lineage (GTDB taxonomy): Bacteria > Latescibacterota > UBA2968 > UBA2968 > UBA2968 > JABIFK01. Next base: position 4,465 of record JBLHJX010000372.1, on the reverse strand, counting down.
GTGTTTGGGTTATTTGGGTTGTCTGATGAGTTGTCATAATAGGCTTCAAGGGTGATGCGGGTGCCTCGGGGCAATGCCACGGGTTCTTTGTAAACATAGGTTTCTTGCCAGTTGAAGTCCCAGGGTTTCACCCATACAAGAGATTTCTGTTCGCCCGTGGGATATATGGCGGTGACTTTCATTTCTGTGCCGAGCAAGTGCATATGGGGTAAAATACTCAATACGTGTTCATCTTGTTTTATGGTGAGCGATCCTGTGACTTTGTGGTTTTTGACGTTGGGGGGGATGATGAGCAAACGGCTGTTGATAATTTCTTCATAGAGGCGTTTTTGAACTGGTTTTTTGGCAAAGTAAATGCCCAAGCGCGATTGGTCATTTACGGCACGCCCTATTTTGTGATAGTGGATTTGGAGCACGATATCGCTGCCTGCTGGCAGGCGACGCCCCACACCCTCTGGTAAGATAAAAGGTGTGTTACCCGGTGCCCAACCCCCTAATGCCTCAAATAGTGGTACGCCAATGCCGCCAAAACTGGGGTAACCCACTTGGGGAGAGAGGTCTTGGAGCAACTGAGCTTTGCCAGAGATATCGACATAAACGCTTACATGATGCACCACTTCGCGTTCACCAGGTAAAAGTTCTATTGCCGACACAAATTGGTCTTGGGTGAGGTGTGTGGGCAAAACAAAACATCGGTATTCATCGCGACCGATGGCTTCCACAGGATATGCTGTTTCGGGTTTTAAGATGAGGTCGGGTTCACCCAACGTCCAACTTTCGGGAAATTGGATGGGTTCGGGGGCATGGGTTGGGTTGCCCTCGGGCATGCTTGCGTCGACCCATTGGCCAAAGGTTGTGATTTCTTTGTCAGATAACCAGCGCGCATGTTTAAAGTCGCCATAACCGGGCTGTGCTTTCCAGGGGGGCATAATGCGTGCGTCGATGGAGTCGCGCATTTGATGGCCCCACGCAAGCACTTCCATATAGTCAAAGAATGCCACGCGCCCAATGCCACTGGGGCGATGACATGTTTGACAGCGCTTTTGGAGAAAGGGTAGGATGTCGCGATGAAAGGTGGGTGTGTCGGGTGTGACGCTCAGTGCAGCTTGTGGGCGTCGTCTGATCTCACAGCCAAAACTGGGGATGTTGGTTTGGGTGATTTCTTTGTTGGCTAGCACTGCATCTATGGCATCCCAAAGTCCACGGGAGGTGGTGTTTTCGGGCACGCCCCATCCGTTGTCAATTTCGCCGTGATATCTCAGGGTTTGATTTTGGTCAAATAAGAAGGCTTGAGGCGTGTGGGTGGCATCGAGGTGATTGGCAAGGGTGTTGTTTGGATCCCGGAGGATGGGAAAGGGAACGGGATTGGTTTGGTAATGTTTTTTGAGAGCATCGTTGGTTTCGTTAAAATTGGCATTAACAGCAATGATGCGCACGCCTTTTGGACCATAGGTGTTGTGGATTTGGGTTTGGTGAATGTGGTATTTAAGCGAGGCAGGGCAAACGATAGAGTTAAATACGAGAATGAGCGCGTGGTCGTAGGTGAGGTCTGAGAGTGTGATGGGGGTGTTGTCTAAGTCGGTTAAAGAAACAGAGGTGAGTTTGTCACCTATTTGTAAGGGGGCTGCTTGGAGAGGGAGCGTTGCATAGGCTGTTAGGATCAAAAGCGCAAACAATCGTGTCGGCATGAAGAACCTCCATGGGTTTATAGGTTGCGCTTGCGAAGAAAGTCGACGAGAAATACCAAGGTGATGAGCCCTAAGACGGCTGCAATGGAGATGACGATCCAATGGCTCTCATTGGGCAATCGCCAATATTGGGCAGCCACAAGAATGAGCGATGGGACAAAGAAGATGAGGGTGCCTATGAGGGCATAGACTGCTTGTGTTGCTGGTGGGGTTTCTTCGGTTTGTTGGGGTTGTGCAGGAGATGTTGACTGAATTTTGGGTGGGGCGGTGGGTGCCGATTCCATGGGATTGATGTCGCTGAGCATGGTGATGACGTCTTTGCGGTAAGCGTTATCAGCGGCATGATAGATGGTCCAAAAGACCGCAATCTCTTCTGCGCCTACTTGGGTAAACTTTTTTTCGATATTGTTTTGTCGGTCTATGGGCAATTCTTCAACGGGATTGTCTTGGTTTTGTTTTAAGTCCTCCAAGATTTGTACCATGCTGGCGTCATATCCATGAATCCAAGGAAATGTGGCATGTTGTAACAGTTTCTCATTGGGGTGGGCAGATGCAAACTCTTTGATGTAAACATCTGTGAGTTTTTTACGGCCAATATGAGATCCCGCACCCGGAAAATGCTTTGCGCGTAAAGCGCTGTCGTTCTTAAACGGCAAGTCGAGATGGTTGCGGTCTGCGATTTTGAGAATGCGCAAGAATGCGTCTGTCAGTGTCTTTCGATTGGGCATAGAATTTTGGGAGGCAAGGGGTGAAAAAGGGCAAGTGGATGTGCGTGAAATAAACCGCAAATTTGCCTGAAGGGCAATAACAAAAAGAACGGGTATTCTCTATAGAGAATACCCGTTTGCATTTAGATAAATAGGACGCGTTTACTGCAAATATTGGACGTGGGCACCAGTGGTTACCGCGCGGACTTTCCAAAGGATTGAACAAAGGTTAAGAAGTCTGGAAAATCGACTTGGCCATTGTTGTTCAAATCGTAGGTGGCATCGTTTGTGCCAAATGCTTGTGCAAAAGACAAAAAGTCGGGAAAGTCAATGGTTCCCGATCCGTTAAAGTCGGCACGTGGATCGGCGGGGATGAAAATGGCAGATCCTGATAAAGTGACATTGATCGTGCCTTTATTTGGGTCATCCGAAAGGATGTTAATCGTGCCCGATAAGGTGCTTTCGGCTTTTGGATTATACGTGATGGTGATGTCTTTTGAACTGCCTGCAGGAACGGAGAATTGCGTGGTTGAAAGACTGATGTCGCTCAAATCGGTTTGAATATTGGATACATTGAGAACACCCGGTCCATCATTGCGAATGGTGATTGTTTTTTGGGTTGATTTGTTCAGTTCAGTTTGGCCAAAGTCGAAGCTTTCTTGTGCCACGACAATGCTTGGAGAAACTTGGCCTTCAACCGTGAGTTTAAGAATGGGTATCTGCAATTTATCAACAGCACCATTGCTGTGTTCAAGTTCTATGGTGCCAGTGAACGAGCCAGGTTGTGTGGGTGAATAAATGACTTTGACAACTTTGGTCTCGCCTTTGTTAACTGTAAACTTTGCGGGTTCAATCACCACATCGTTTGGTGCCTTATAACCTGTGACTTCAAAAGGGCCATTGCCAGTGTTTACGACATTGAGATTGACGGTTTTAGATTGGCCAGCATTGATTGTTGTGCCAAAATAAATTGAGCGAAGCGAAAGGTCGATCACTGGATCTGCCTTGATCAACGCATCAATCATTTGGTTGATTTTGGGAAATTGATCCGTGCCAGAGGCATTGAACCAGAGGCGTACCACATGGTCTTGGTCTACAACTACGATGTCTTCCAAACGTGCACCGGCATAATCTGTGCCATTGGACGCACTCCGAAGCATGGGTGCTGTGACGCCCGTAAATTGGCGGTAAGACTCAGCTTGCAGTGGTGTACCATTGTAGGTGTCAAGCACCACAATTTGGACATTGCTTTTGCTTTTGTTTGGTTGAACAATTAAAGATTCGAAGAAGGGGCCCGCCCCTTGACACACGGCTCAGTTGTAGCCTACGAAGAAATAGACCGATACTTTCCCTGAAGCATTTTTACTGCCATAAAATTTGCCATCGGTCGCTTGGAGCTCGAATGAAGGCATTGTATCGCCAATTCGGGGTTGTGCGTGTGTTTGTGTTGTAAAGCTGAGACATACAGCTGTGATCAGCGCGATAAGGGTCCATCTTTTCATTGTGAAGCCTCCCTGGGTAGATTGATACACGTTCGCTTTTCAGGCGATAACGTTCTCCCGTTTTGTGAATATAAACTATCTTATAAGGGTATAAACCTGTTGGATACATGAAGTGTATCATAAAAACATCAGAGATCAAACAGGTTTATCGTGTGTGTTATGGGTTGTAAAGGGTTGTTTTTATAGATAAAACGTGTCAAAATATTCATTTCGGATGTTACTTCATGCAAATATCGTTCTCACTTGACAAAAAAAATAAAATAGACGATGGACAATGGACGATGGACGGTGAATTGAGGTGTTTCTTGCCATCGTCAACCGTCCATTGTCCATCGTCTATAGATATGCTGCCAAAAATCCCTGAAGATCCATTTGTTTTTAAATAGCACCTGGCTTTGGGCTTGATTTGAGCGGTTTGATTCTCTACATTGTATTTTCAACCCCATCTTTCCTTTTACGCCTGAATAGGGCTTTATGTTCCTTTTGTAGTTTGCCTATGTTATTATCTCCCAATAATTTTGATGCCTTGATGCAGCGTGCAATCACATCGCGAGACCTTGGCGATTTT
>JBLHJX010000371.1:0-4495 GCA_047619225.1 Candidatus Latescibacterota bacterium | reverse complement strand
AATGATGTGGTCAACCCCGTAGCGCGTGATGACACATCGGGGCCCATTGCAGGCATGCCGATTTTGGATGCGGACAAGTCGCGCACGGTGGTGGTGATTAAGCGGAGCTTAAGCCCTGGTTTTGCGGGCATTCCAAACCCGTTGTTTGCGGCGGATAATACGTTGATGTATTTTGGCAGTGCAAAAGAGGCGGTGTTGGATTTGATTGCGGCGATTAAAGAGGGGTGAGAGAAAAAGTGAAAAGGAAAAGCAGGAGGCAGGAGAGGAAGAAAGAAGAAAAGAAGAGAAAAAAGGCCATGACAGCATATGTCGTGGCCTTTTTTGAATCTTAAGATCTTATTGGTTCCCTTATAAAGGGAATCTGCCGGGGGTGTCTACAAAGGAAACGGTGAGTGCGCTGATGGCTGTTGATTTGTTGCGAGTGGGGTCGGCATTGAAGTAACTGTGTGGTTCGGAGGCGTGGAAGATAATGGCTTCGCCGACGTCTATTTCAACATTTTTCTCGCCAATGGTGAGTCCAATACGACCCGACGTGCAGACCAAGAGTTCTTCGCCGACATGTGTGCGTGTGCTGGTATGTTCGGAAAATTCGAGCACCATGCAGCCCATAGTGCTTTGGGGCAGTTCGTGGGTGAGTAGGCCTATACGTAGGCCCGATTCTTGATTGTGAAATGCGAGGGTTTTGTCATTGGTGGGGCGAAGGACGCGGTAGTGCTCACTTTGATTGATGCTGGGCGCCATGAGGTCGTTGGGGCTTACTTTTAGGGCATTACATAGTTTTAAAAAGGTATTGAGATTGGGCTTACCTACCCCTTTAATCACACGGTTAACCGTATTCTTGTTGAGACCAGCACGATCGGCCAGTTCTTCAATTGAATATTTAAACTGGTTGCGCATCCTGTCGATGCGCCCACCCATTGTGATGGGATTAAATTCAAATGGATCCATTGATAATTCGCTTTTACCGATTTTTAAATTCTCATATTTTGAATTATTCTATATCGTTAAGGGTAATATATTGACCGTTAGATGTCAATTTAATCTTTACGATTTCAGGGTAAATATTTTTATTATCAATACTTTATGATTTTTACGCTTCTTTCAAAAAAGGATTGACAAGCAAAGAGGAACCGCCTAAATTTAGAGTGCTGTCTTAGATATTGGTACGATCCTAATATTTAGAATATATAAATGGTACTGTCAAACTGGATTTGATGGATGATGTTGGAAAAATCACTCTGGGAGGAGTAAGGAGGCTTTTTGCTATAAGTCATTGAAAATTATCGGTTTTAAGAGAAGTTGTTAGATGAATCGAGCAAGTCGTTCGCCATACATTAATATATTATGGCGGTTTCACCCTCAATGGAGGAAGCATTATGCGTGCTTTACAAAGACAGGTTTTCACCCTGTTGGCCTGGGCTGTTGTTGGCTTTGGGTTGATGGCTTCGCCGATTTTTGCCGCCAATGGCAAAGTTTCGGGCGTTGTCAAGGATAAGAGTTCGGGAGAAACGCTCCCAGGTGTGAATGTGACAATGACGGTGGGTGGTGCAACCATTGGTACAACCACAGACGGCAGTGGTCGTTATTTTTTGCTCAACGTGGTGCCTGGCACTTATTCTGTGCAAGCCAGTTTTGTGGGCTACCAGGGTGTGCAACAGACCGATGTCAAAGTGGGCCAAGATTTGACAACAAGCGTCGATTTTGAGCTTTCGGCACAAGCCATTGAAGGCGAGATGCTCGTCGTGGTGGCCGAACGCCCTCGTGTTGAAAAGAGTCAAACATCAAGTCGCGCGAGCATTAATACGGCTGAGTTGAATAACTCAATGCCTGTGGGTGACTTGAAGGATCTCATCAACACAACCCCCAGTGTCTATCGCGGATTTGTTCGTGGTGGTCGCAAATCTGAAACCAAGATTTTGGTGGATGGTGTTGATGTTTCAGACACATATTTTTCTGGCGGTGAAGGCAATGCCGTGTATCAGGTCTATAATGGTGGCAACCGGTCTTCGGGTGAAGAATTTGGTGCTGTGGGTGTGAATGCCAGTTCGGTGCAATCACTCGATATTATTTCGGGTACTTTTAATGCCGAATACGACGCAGCCAGTGCTGGTGTGATCAATGTGGTGACCAAAGATGGTGGCACGAGCCATGATGGTCGTTTTTTCTTCCGCACAGCGCCTGGTGGCACAAAAAACCAGGGTGCTGACGTCTATAATGACTTAGACAAATATTTGGCAGAAAAAGCAACCTTGGCAGCATCGACCAATCCTGACAATGTTGCTAAGTCACAGTTGTTGACGTTTAACCAAGCTACGATTGACCAACTTGGTTATGGTGATGATCGCCCTTATGAAGCTGAAATGTCTTTGGGTGGCCCTATGATGGGCAAAAGCAATTATTTTGCAACCTATCGTTTTACCAATGATCACGGCTTGTTTCCTGGTGAATTTCGCCGCACGATGCGTTATTCACTTAAGCTCACCAATCGGTTGACGGACAATCTTAAGGTGACTGGTAATTTGACCATTGACGATGGTGGCAAATTGGGTGGATGGAACAACAAGCAATTCAGTGGTAAAATGAAATATTTCAATGAAGGCGCTTGGGCCAACAAACAATTGGGTTTGATGGGCTATTTTGGGTGGACTCACACTTTGTCAGCCAAGACATTTTATGATGTTAAGGTTTCAAACTTGACCCGTGTCAGTGAATTTGGTTATTCTGATGACAATGGTGATGGTAAGGTTTCTTTGAATGAAGATGGTGGTTTCATCATTATGCGAACCACCGCAGACGTTGACAAGTATATGGGTGTGGAAGGTTCGGGTGTGCGTTCTGATGGTACACGTTCCTTCTTTAGTACAACACCTGGTAATGATACGTTCAACGATTTGGCATTTAGTGGTAACGCCTATCGTTTTGGTGGCCCTGGTTTTTATTATGAAGAGCTCAACCGAGACGTGTTTCAGGTAAAAGCAGATCTGACCAGTCAGATCAACTTTAACCACCAAATCAAAACGGGTGTGCTGTATCGCAATCATACGGTTTCACAGTTCCAACAACAGAATCGAATTGGTGGGTTTAATCCTGCATTTCCGTATGAAGAGAATGAATTTTCGATACACCCCAAAGAATATGCCCTCTATGCACAAGATCGCATTGAATATGAAGGTATTATTATTAATGCAGGTATGCGTTTAGACGGTTTTGATTCGGGTGCCAAAACATTTAGCAATATCTTTGATCCTTCGGTTGAAGAAACACTGGCTAATGGTCACGTGATTCGACGCCAAGTGTTGGACAAAGACATTCCGATCAAATGGACATTCCAACCTCGATTGGGCATCTCGCACCCCATTACAGAGAATGCAGCGATGCACTATTCGTGGGGCAAATTTTATTCGCCGAGATCCTTTTCTTCGTTGTATGAAAACTATGGTGTGTTTTCAAATCCATCCTTGCCTGCCACTTGGGATGCGGGTGCTGATCCTTATGGCGCCACAGCTTATGAAATTGGCTTGCAGTATGGCTTTAGCACGGACTATTTGGTTGATGTTGCAATATATTATCGCGATATCGAAAATTACACCACAACGGGTTATTCTATTACGCCTGCAGCAGGTAATGGTTTTGGTGCACTGACGTATATCACCAGCTTTGGATATGCCGACAGCCGTGGTTTTGAGCTTGCGCTTGAAAAACGCCCTGGCAGCAGCATGATCTCTGGCCGTGTGAACTACGCTTATAGTTATATCAAGCAGTCGGTGCGTTCGGGTTCCACACCGTTCCCAGACAAAACCTCTTATTCAAATGCCGCAGATGGTGGGTCAGAAATCCCATTTGATGATCGTTATACTTTCAATACCTACGAAGCAAATGTAACGGGTGGTGGAAATCCACTTGCTTCTGGTTTTGACCGTGAACATCGTTTGACAATGACCTTAATGGCCGCTTTGCCTGGTGAGTTTAATGCCACATTGATTTCGTCGGCTGAAAGTGGTTTCACTTTCAGATACCAAGAAACGTCAACAGATTTGCGTGGGCGTGAAACGGGTGTTTCTCCTTGGTCTTTCCGTACCGATTTCCGTGTGACACGCGGTTTCAAAATCAATGACGGTATGTTTGCCAGCGGTTTCTTCGAAATTCGCAATGTGTTTGATAAAGCAAACATCATCACGTTTGATAATGGTGCAGTGGCCGATCGAGCGATTTGGGAAGACTCTATTAGAGACAGCTCAGTAGACCCCAATCCAGGTGGTACTTTGGAGCGATCCTTTACAGCACAAGGTCTTTCGGTTTATGATCGGCCGCGTGAAGTTGCTCTCGGGATTAGTTTAGACTTCTAAATTGATGTGTTATTTGAAGTATGTTTGGACAATCTCGATATGAACTTATTCAGGAGGAAGTTTTTTATGCGAAAGCTATTCAAAGCCCAGGGACTGTTGGCAGCATTGCTGCTCGCAATAGCAAGTCCTGCGTTTTCTCAGGGCGTTTT
>JBLHJX010000370.1:0-4533 GCA_047619225.1 Candidatus Latescibacterota bacterium | reverse complement strand
CCAGTGAATTGAGAACGGTTGAAATGGCCAGTGGCACAAAGAAGAAAAGCAGGTACCGGTTGGTGCGATTCTTGTCTGGGATGGATTCCGATCGCTCGGTCATCTGGGATCGGATGATTTGAATGGCGGGAAGGGCCACAACAAGAACGTAAAACGCTTGCCCGACCAGAGACGCGATCGCGGCAAGGAGCCCACTTTCAATATTGAAGAACAAATCGCCCAATAGCAACGTGGCACCGATGCCCAACACATACAATAAGGCGCCCGCACCGATGGCCCCCGCTTTTTTGTAGTGAACCAAAATGCCCTGGTAATAGCCTCGCCCAACGCTCAGTAAAGGTGTTAGCGCAAATACCAAGAATATGGGCGCGCCAATCTTTGCCACTTCAGAGGGAATGCCCATGATTTGCACGACTGTAAACACGTAAATCTGTGGGACGCTTAGGAAGAGCAGAAGAACAGTGGACAACGTGCCCAACACGAGCGTGAGATTGCGAATCCGCCGAAGCATATCTTTGTCCGACGACAACGCTGTTGAGACTTGCCGCAGTCCAAATAGTGGGGATATTACGGGCATAGTCACGCTCATGGCTATTGCAAATGCGGCCAGAGCCAGTTCTGCGTTTTCAGAGCGTGCAAGCGCGGCATTGATGATGGGGCGGGCAAGGGGAAAGAAGATGCCGCTAAGGGCAAGGGGGGTAAATAGTCGCAGCAATTCGCGCTGGGTTGGTGGCATGGCTTTACAAATCTATTTGGTGGGCGATTTTGAGGATGAGGGCCTGGTTTTCGATTTTGAAACTGCCCGTGCTGTTGTCGCGTGATGCATTGTAGGCCACAAAGAGCCGACTACCTCGGCGAAATTCCCAAGCAAAAACATTGCTCAGAAGGTAGGTATCCAAACTTTCAACGCGCGTTTTCTCATACCGCGCTTGAATTAGGGTGCGAATAAAAATATCCGGTGAAAAGAGATAGATGCTGCGCAAGGAAGTTAACCAGAAGTCTCCATCTTTTTGGTCTTGTGGGTCAAATGTGCGCGAATGGCGAATGCGTGGCTCGAGTGTCCAATTGTCTGCGGGTTTTAAGACGCCGTCAAACTGTAAGGAATACTCTCTGCTCACATAGAGTTTGTCGAAATTCAGAAAGTCATTGAAAAAACCGCTGATCTGACCTGTGATCTTCCCACGGGACGAGGTGGATAGACGAACACCGAGACTGTCCGAAAAGTAACCCCCAATCAGGTCATAACGACGCTGTCGGGAGGCAAATGCCGATAAAGATCCCCCGCCATCGAAACTGACCCGAACATCACTTCCGCCACCATACCCCGTCTTGCCTTGTATAAAATCAGGTGAGATGTTGCCTGTTTGGATGCGGGGTTGGTGCATTGCAAGATATTCTGAGGTGGGTAAAGGTTTTTGGCCGTCAACCCATCCTGTCAAGAATATTTGGCGGATTGCGGAATTTTTTGGGCGTGGGCTGTAGGTTGCCTCAATGGCAAGTTGCTGCGTGCCACGATGTTGTTCTTTTCGTAAGAACCCCAATTCGTTGACTTCAAAATTGGCTTCCAGGCGTCTGAATGATACCCCCAAAGTCGATCCGTCTGTTCGACGAAATGCATCGAGGTGAAAGGCTCGATTTTGCCCAGCAAGCCCAGAATTCCAACTGGCAGCAGCTTGTGTACTAATGAAATAAAGGCTGCCAGGGCGCAGGGACGCGTCTACGCCAAACACACGGCTGTGAAAATCCGAAAAGTTCTTATTACCAAATAAGAGGCCAACCGTAGAATTCTGCAAAACATCTCGTTTGATGCGCACAGCTTGAAAATTTGCAACCTCTTTACCCGCGGTCGAATCTTTGAGCCCAAAGTAAGTCCAATCGCCCGTCTGTGCGCCCACGAGACCAATGGTCATCGGTCCGGATTTGCCCGTGACCTTTGTTCCCCAAATAATATCCCCTTTGCTGCCAACACGGCGACTAAAATACAGCTCCAACGGCGTTAAGAATACGCTATTGCCCTCAACAAAAAAAGGACGTTGTTCTGCAAAACGAGTGGGAAAACGGGTGAGGTTGATTTCTGAAACATCGGCTTCAACTTGGGCAAAGTCGGGGTTTATTGTGGCATCAAAGGTTAAATCAGGTGTGAATGCATACTTGATGTCCACGCCCAAATCCAATTCGTTAGATTGTGGCAATGATCGCGTTTTGGTCGTGCCGTTTGCTGCATAAGGAACAAATTCAAACCTTCGCCCAGATTGAATGTTGTGAATACCAGCAAGATGCCCTAATTTCGACATGCGCAAAATGCTGCCATCGTCTCTGTCGATGGGCTTCCAGAAAGCCTGTTCATTCGTATGCCGAATGCTGCGTTGCATATTCAAACCCCAAATTTGTTCTTTCTGTGATGAAAATCTGAAGTTTTTGAAGGGAATCTTAAATTCTGCAACCCAACCTAACGAGTCGATAGAGGTTTCGACCCACCAAAGGCCGTCCCAACTGTTGTCGCGTTGGTAATCGTTGTACCGTGCGGAGTCTTCGCGCATGCCCATTGGGTTGGTGCCAAACTTCACACCCGTGCGATGATCGTGGCGGCTATCTATAAAAATCGCGAACGTATCACCTGTATACATATCCCGTTCTCGATAACTGAGCCGTTTGACGATATTTTCAGGATTTGAGTCGAAACATCGCACGCCAATGTAAAGATTCGCCTCATCATAGCAAAACCGCACTTCGGTTTTCTGTGAAGGGCGTTGTCCATAATGAGGGTCGCGCTGGGTGAAATCTGTTACAGGGGTCAATCGAGACCAAATCTGATCATCTAAACGGCCATCAATTTGAGGGGCAATGTCTGTGCCGAGGGACTCAGCTTTGGCTGTGGGATCCAGATGTTGTTCGTGGGCCTGCACACTTTTGGGAATTAAAAAGGTCAGTGTAAGGAACAAGCCTAAGATATTGGAATACATGGGAGTATGTCCTGTGCGTCGGTTTGCGGGCAATGAAAAAAGGTTCAGCAAATAGCTGAACCTTTATAATGTTTTTGGTAAGGGATGGCTAAGGTGTCGAACTCGCTGGCGGGGGAGGGTCTGATGACAAAAGCACTTGCGAACCCATCGTTGATTGCTCCGAAGAATTTGAAATGTCACCGTTAACCTGTAGAGTTGCCAATGGTTTGTGAAGTGCCTTCTTAATCAAGACGCCCGCTTTAAAATAGCTTTTTCGTCGCGCAGGGACATAGACAATTTCGCCTGTGCGGGGGTTTCTTGCTGCAGGTTTGGGTTTGGTAGGTTTGATACCCAAAACACCGAATCCACGAATTTCGATTCGGTTTCCCTCTACCAAACTGTCTCGCATTGCTTTGAAAAGTGTGTCGACTATTTCATACGCAAGCTGTTTTCTGACCCCAAGTTGGTCGGAAATTTTCAATGCGAGATCTTTTTTAGTGGTCGTCATTAATGCCTCCCGTTTACGCTTCCAAGTCTAGCAACAATAATAATATAGTCTCAAAAGCAGGAATGACGCAAGATAAAAATTTACTTGAACCTACACTGATTTTCCCAAAAAAAACGAGAGAATTTTTGCCTTGCAAAAATTATAAGTTGTTGTTAATTTTAGAGTTGATTGTTTTGTGTGTATGTTGTTGTTTTTTAGTGGGTTACGGGTCGTGCCGGTGTTTGCCTGACTTTCTGGCAACGAAATTCCAAGTTACATTTGCTAACGATAAAGGACCTTATGGATCGTTGCTGACCCATTTACTAAGAGAGGACTCAAAATGGTTGTTGTGCTTTTTTGGGACGGTCTTCGCCCTGAGTTTGTGACGCCAGACCTCACACCCAATTTGTGTGAGCTTGTTCACCGAGGTGTAAATTTCGCAAACCATCATGCCGTTTTTCCGTCTGAGACCCGGGTCAATGCGAGCAGTGTGGCTACAGGGTGTTATCCTGGAACGCACGGGGTGGTCGGAAACAATGTCTACATTTCTGAAGTAGATGAAGAGCGAGCACTCAATACTGGGGATCATGAAAACCTAGAAGCCATCACGCGCGTTCAACCGTTGTTATCGGTGCCAACATTGGCCAATGTGTTGAAACGGTGCGCCAAGACGTACGCAATTTTTAGTTCGGGGTCGCCTGGTTCTTCCTGGGTGCAATGTGCACCAGGTGAAGGACACATGATCAACGTGAGGGGCGTGGTACATCCTGAGAATCTCTTGTCTGCGATAGAAAAGGAGCACGGTATATTCCCCCCTGAGGCCGTTCCGGCCACTCTTCGAAACGATTTGGTCGCGCAGTTGATGGTCGATGCGATCAAAAAAAGAACCTATGACGTGGTGTTTGGTTGGCTTTGTGATCCAGATCTAACCCAGCATAAAGTAGGCCTGGGCGCACCCCTGGCATTGCAGGCGATCCGTGAGAATGACAAACGTTTGGGAGATATCTTAAATGTAACCGGAGGACTGGATGTCCTGGTGTGTTCAGATCATGGTTTTTCTACTTTGGCAGAACCTTTTGGTCACCAAGATGCATTTCGGGAAGC
>JBLHJX010000369.1:0-4571 GCA_047619225.1 Candidatus Latescibacterota bacterium | reverse complement strand
GCAGTGTGAGGCCCAATAATGCGCCCAATGTGTCAAAGCCGCGTTTATAACCAAATATTTCGGTGCGTTCATCGCGATTGAAGCTGAGTTCGCCACCAAGCGCTGCGTGTGGCACTGAGACAACGGTAAGCGCTGTGTTGAGTAAGACATAGATGACGAGTAAGTAGGTGAATTTAAAAAGGGTGCTGTCAACAAAGGGTGGATTAAAGATCGCGGCAGTGAAGAGTGCCAGTGCGAATGCACCGGGTAGAATGTAAGGTCGGCGGCGGCCAGAAGGATGACGTGTGCCGTCGGATATGCCGCCCATGATGGGATCGCTCACGGCATCCCAAATGATGGCAATGGCCAAGGCAGCGCCCGTGTAAGAAGCCGGAAGGCCGACAACGGTATTATAGAATTTGAGCAGATAGATTTGCAGCAGGGTTTCTACTGCGGCCAGACCGAGATCGGTTGCACTGTAGCCTGCTTTGGTGCGCCAAGATAGACGATTGTTTTGGGACATAAATACTCCAAGAGGTTCTAAGAAGATCCTTTTGAGAAAAGGTACTCACGCAGATGTATATGACAAGTGCCTCATAGATTATGAAACTTGGTTTCTCGGAATGGTGTTCATGTCAGGTTTGTCGTTGTTACCGTTGGTAAAACGCACTGTGGTATTATACATCGGTAATTTCTCGCCACTGGAGAGATTGATTAATAAATTGGACCTCATATGTCAATGAATCTAATCACATTATACTTCTGTTTGCTTTTGGTTTCGTCTTGCCAGACCGTGTCTGGGCAGGCGATTGAGAGAGAGAAGCTTTTGCTGGCCTTTCCTGAGGCTGAGGGGTTTGGTGCCAGTTCGGTGGGTGGGCGGGGTGGTCGCGTGATTCATGTGACGAATTTGGAAGATTATGACCCCAAAGTTGACGTACCAATTCCTGGAAGCTTTAGGGCTGCTGTGCGGGCTAAGGGGCCACGCATGATTGTGTTTGATGTGGCTGGCAACATTGTTCTCAAAACTCAGATGTATATGCGTAATCCTTATTTGACCATTGCTGGACAGACTGCACCGGGGGGTGGGGTGTGCATTGCGAATGACCGTGTTTGGGTGGCGACTCATGATGTGATTATTCGCCACTTGCGATTCCGCTCGGGCGATAAGAATCGCAATGCTGCGGGCACCCTGTATTTTGGTGGCACTGCTGAAAATGTGATCGTGGACCACTGTTCGATGTCTTGGGCAATCTTTATTACTTCGGTTGTTGGTAGCACCACTCGAAACATTACAGTGCAGTGGTGTATCATCTCAGAAGGTTTGTCTAACTCGTTTCATCCCAAGGGTGAACATAGTAAGGGAACCATTCTTGCCAACGATGGTGGACTGAGTCAACACCACAATCTTTATGCCCACAACGCAGCGAGAAACCCGCGTGTGAATTTGTCTTGTTTGGATTTTCGAAACAATGTGGTCTATGATTGGGGGTATCGTTGTGGTTATACACGCGAAGGGCCGACGTTTATCAACTTCATCAACAATTATTTTAAACCCGGTCCGTCGACTACTGGACCTGCCCGGCAGGATGTTTTTGAACCTGGCGATAGGTATCCACAGATATTTATGACTGGTAATGTGTTAGAAGGTCAACCGAACAAGACGGCTGATAATCGTTTGTTAATTGAGACACCGCCAGAGGGTTCGCCAGAGGGTTTTCGCAACGAGGTATTGGTCGATGAGCCTTTTCTTGTGCCTACGATGCGCACCGAGTCGGCCGAGGAGGCCTACGAGCGTGTGACGTCTGATGTGGGGGCTACGCTGCCCAAGCGCGACCGTGTGGATGAGCGTGTTTTGGCCCAAGTGCGAACCGGTACGGGACAGATGATTGATTCTCAAGACGATGTGGGTGGGTGGCCCGAACTCGGGCCAGCGCCAGCGCATGTTGATCGTGATGCCGACGGTATGCCTGATGCTTGGGAAGAACGTTTTGGTTTTGATCCAATAGAATCTACTGATGGGAATACCGATGCCGATGGTGACGGTTATACGAATATTGAAGAGTATCTCAATGGTACAGACCCGCAGGTCGTGGAAATGGATTGTTATGTTGATGCTGCCGATTTCCGATCTGCACAGCAAGCGGCCCAAACCCTTGTTGCGTCTGGTAAGGAACAGTGGGCTCAGATCCTCGCTCGACGGGAGGAAAGCGCTGCTCAAGATGTTTTGGCGATAGGTGACAAACTGGCGGTGAATCTTGAAGGTTTGCCTGGGTCAGGCAAGAAGCCCCTTCGGCTTACCATTGATGACGCGGTGTTGGACATGGTTTTGATACCGGCGGGAAGTTTTTTGATGGGTTCACCAGACAGTGAAGGCGGCGAACCGAAAGAACGGCCCCAACACAAGGTGAATATCTCTCGACCCTTTTATATGGCTGTTGTGCCGATTACACAGGCACAGTTTCGGGCGGTATTTGGTACCGATTCACGTAGGCCACGGGCCGATGGTGTGCCGGCCAAAGATGTGACGTGGTACGAGGCGATGGATTATTGCAAAATCCTTTCAGCTGCCACGGGTCAAAAGTTTCGTTTGCCCACCGAGGCCGAATGGGAATATGCTTGCAGGGCTGGTACGACAACACCCTTTCACACGGGTGAAACGATGGCGACCGATCAGGCGAATTTCAATGGTGTGGAACCTACTCGGTTCAATCCTGCTGGTGTAAATCGAGGCCGCGTTTTTGACGTCGATGCTTTTGCCCCGAACGCTTGGGGACTCTACGATATGCATGGCAACGAAGCCGAATATTGTCTCGACGGGGCTTATCGCAAATATACCTCTAAAGAAGTGACCGACCCGATTGGTCCAGAGAATGCTCGATCTCGTGTGATGCGGGGTGGCAAGGCCAGTAGCAAGGCCTTTTATTGCCGATCTGCCTATCGGTTTTCTTATGGGCCAGACATTGGTTATGGTTTTCGGTTGATTATGGAAATGCCCCGTACTTTGCCCGACAAAACCATTGGAAAATAATGTTCTGCTTGAGTGGTTTCATGTTTTTTATATGAGAGGATCGAAATTGAATAGATATTTTTTGTTTTCTTTAAGTGTGATTTTACTTTTTGGTGTTTCATCGAGTTTTGCGCAAGAGGCTGAATCGGACTCTACGCAGGTTGAACGGCCTAAGTTTTCAATGACACCTACGTGAGTAGGCTGACCTGGCGAAGGTGCACCGCTCCGGGGGAGCGGAATTCATACAAAGTGGACGTTTTCAGGACGGTTTGTGAATACGGATTTGGATCGTCCGAGATGGCGGTCTACGGTCAATTATCGTATTCATCAGCGGTTGCAGATTGGGGTTGAACTTAACCCAAAAGCAGAAGAGATAGGGCCTTTGTTTTCTTTGTTTTTGTTTACTGAGACGGAAAGACGCCCGGCACTCTTTTTAGGTACCAGCTCGGATCGTATTGGTTCGCCAGCGGGCAAGCAGTCTTATTTTGCAACGGCGAGCAAGTATGTGCCTGCATTACATGCATCATTTTATGGGAGTTTGAATTACTCGGAATGGGATGATGCGTTTAATGTGCCGTTTGGGGCTTCTGTTGAGTTTGGCAAAGGTGTTTCGGTTCGTTTGATGCACGATGGTGATCGGGAACATGTGATGTTGAACTATTATGCGGCCCAGTATGGTGTAAGTTTAATGTATGTATGGCTTGAGACTGCGGGCGTGTCATTTTCAGTTGGATTCTAATTCGGAGGATTTTATGCGATATTTTGGTTTTTTATTGGTGTTTGTTTTCGTGACTTCTGTAATGGCACAAGAACAAAAGGTGCCGGATAAGGCATTGTGTTCTGTCTGTGCGTTGAAGGGTGGGGAGTCTGAACTTGAAAAGGTTAGAGCGCATTCTATTCACGATGGTAAGGCGTATTATTTTTGTTCGGATGGTTGTAAAAAAGAATTTGATTTGGATCCAGTAGCTTACTTGGCGCCCGTTTTCCCTCGTCCAGCACCCGCGTTTGTTGTTGAGACACTTAAGGGTGAGAACGTGTCTTTAAATGATTATAAAGACAAATTGATACTCGTAGACTTTTGGGCAACGTGGTGCAAACCCTGTGTTGAAATGATGCCCAATTTGGAAAAAGTCTACAATGCGTATTCTGATAAAGGATTGGTGGTTTTGGGGGTTTCTATTGATGAAGAGAAAGATCGGATTAAGAAAGTTGAGAAGTTTGTAGATAAGGTGGCTGTTTCCTACCCGATTTTTGTAGATGCAAAACAGGTGCCTGCTTGGCATATGTTTAAAGTGAAGGCAATTCCTGCGCTCTTTCTCATTGACGGAAAGGGACAGGTGGTTGCACAGTGGACGGGGAAAGTAGATCACAAAAGCATCGAAGCTGAGATTCTGAGCCGGTTGGATAAAAAAGAAGAAGGTGAGCATTAAGAAGTACGTGTCGCCCTATCAAACAGGGGAAATGTGATAGTGAGATGGACATCATGGTCATTGTGGTGCGGACGGCTTTTGATGGTTCGCTCAGATGATTGAAGGAGCCCAAGATGCATGAATTAATTTTTGGACTGTTGTTCCTTTTTGGAACC
>JBLHJX010000368.1:0-4596 GCA_047619225.1 Candidatus Latescibacterota bacterium | reverse complement strand
GAGATTTATCTGGGGTAGGCAAATGGCAAACGGAAAGTCAGAGAATCAAAGAGCAGGCTGTCGTGTTAGTTTTCGATTTCTTATTTATGTGTAGGAGTGGTGTTATGAGTCAATTGTTTTTTATGGTTTGTGCTTTGTTGGTTTGTGGGAATGTGCAGGTGGGGGCGCAGGAGAATGAGGGTGAGGAGGCGCGGCCTTTTGTAAAGGGTGGGTTTTATGATAAACCCCATTTGTTTAAACTGGCTTCGGGAAAGGTCAATGTGGGCGGGTATGCTGAGGCTCATTTTCGCTTTGAAAAAGAAGATGGTATTGTGGAAGAACGTACATTTGTGCCCAAACGATTCAATTTGTTTTTTCATTCTTTTGTTTCTGAGCGTTTTAGTATGGCGGCAGAGCTTGAGTTTGAAGAGGGTACAGAAGAAATTTTATTGGAGTTGGCCATTCTCGATTTTGAGTTACATCCGGCTGTGACCTTTCGGGGGGGGATGTTGCTTTCGCCTTTGGGCAAATTTAATTTGGCACACGACAGTCCTTCAAATAAGATGACCGACCGACCGTTGGTGAGTACGCAAATTATTCCAACCGCATTGTCTGAACCTGGTGCTGGATTTTTTGGCGCATTTTATCCGTCTGCAAATATGCGCATGACGTATGAACTTTATGCTGTGAATGGATTTGACAGCGACGTGGTTGAAGAAAGTGATGCAGGCACCCGCATTGCAGAGGGGCGGCATAATATTGAAGACAACAACAACAGCCCTGCTTTTACGGGTCGATTTGGTATTGGGCCCACGGCAAGGTCAGATTTTGGATTTTCTTTTCACCATGGGCAGTATAATAAGACATTTTTAGAAGATATTTCAATTGATGAGGCACGCCATGTGACACTGTGGGCATTAGACGGCGAATATTCGTGGCATCGGTTTGCCGTGTTGGGGGAATATGCAAGCGCTTCTGTTGATTTGCCACCGGGGCTTGCGGGATCTATTTATGCGTCCAAGCAACAAGGGTTTTATCTTCAGGGCAGCGTTTCTTTTTTACAAAACGCGTTGGCGCATATTCCCAATTCATATTTTGAAGGGGTTGTGCGGTATGATTGGGTCGATTTGGATACGGATTTGACGGGTGATCATCATACACGGCTCACCTTGGGTGTAAATTTTCGGCCATCGCCGGATTCTGTGTTTAAGTTCAATTATTTGTATAATTGGTCGCGTGATCGCAACAATGTAGAGGCTTTGGGGGCGGGTGTGTTGTGTAGTGTTGCCACTTATTTTTAATTGATTCAATAAAAACAGGCAGATTTTTACGGACGGTGTATGTCACCGTCCGTTTTTTGTTGTTACTAAAAAACATGTGATTGGTTGATGATACATATGTTGAATAAATAATACATAAATACATTTTTTTCAATAGTTTATGTTGACAATTGAGACATTTTTGGAGTATGCTAAAATAGAGACGTGAGAAATGAAACCTCCTTTGGAAGGCCGCGGTGATGGCACAATACGACTTTCTGATTCACAGCTTCGTAGCCGGTATTTTGGCGAGTTTGGCGTGTGGTTTGGGTGCCTTGCCGTTGCTTTTTCCTCAGCTTGATGTGCAACGGCGTATGGGCTTAGGATATGGTTTGGCCGGCGGGCTGATGTTTTCGGCCTCGGTTTATAACCTGCTTTTGCCAGGCTTGACACTTGATTCGCATACACCAGGACTCCGACAGGTTCTATTGATTTTGTCTGGGCTGCTTGTCGGCGCTTTTTTTCTGTCGTCGATGGATGATTTTTTAACGTCTGAGCGTTTGGGAAATTCATTTTTGGGGCGTTTGGGTACGCGGCGAGAGTTGTTGATTTTTTTAGCCATGTCATTTCACAGTATTCCAGAAGGTGTGGCAGTGGGGGTTGGGTATGCGTCAGCGCAATATTTGCCTGAGGCAGAAGGATTGGGTTCTTACATTGCATTGGCCATTGGCATACACAATATTCCAGAAGGTTTGGCAGTTGCCATTCCTTTGCGTGCTGGCGGGGCCAGTATGTGGAAGTGTTTTTTTGCGGCTTTTTTGACCAGTTTGCCTCAACCGATTGCGGCGGTGCCAGCCGCGTTGCTGGTGTGGTTGTTTGAGCCCCTTATGATTCCATTGTTGGGTGTTGCTGCGGGTGCGATGATTTTCTTGGTGATCCGTGAGATGATTCCCGATGCGTTGGAAACGCGCTCGCGCACTCAAACGGCGTGGTCTTTTATTGCGGGTTTTTCTTTAATGATTTTGATTCAGGCAGCATTGTAGCGTCGGTCGCAAGTCTACAGGCCACAGGCCACAGGCCACAAGTCACAGGTCAAAATCACCAGCTTTTTCGATTTCGACCTGTGACTTGTGACCTGTGGCTTATTTTTTTGAACGTTTCTCGTGTGTGTGTGTCCTATTAGGCGAACGATTTGTGATGATATCGGGGTTGCATAGTTCTATTTGCTTGCTTATATTCACAAGACTTATCGTCACCAGAACCTTTATGTTGGAGACGTCTATGTCTTTGCTTGAAAATATCAACACACCTGCGGCTTTGAGACATTTGTCTTTGGACGAATTGGAGCAGGTTTGTACAGAACTGCGGCAGTATATTATTGATGTGGTGACCGAAATTGGGGGTCACTTTGGTTCCAGCCTTGGGGCTACGGAATTGACGGTGGCGCTCCACCATGTTTATAACACACCCAAAGACAAAATCGTGTGGGATGTGGGGCATCAAGCCTATGGCCATAAGGTATTGACGGGGCGGCGTGAAGCTTTAAAGACCATCCGCCAACCCGGGGGGATCAGCGGGTTCCCGTTGCGCACAGAAAGCCCTTACGATACGTTTGCTGTGGGGCATGCAGGTACGTCGATTTCGGCGGCTTTGGGTTTTGCGGCTCAGCGCGATGTGATGGGTGAAGATCATAAAGCTATTGCAGTCATTGGCGATGGTGGATTGACGAGTGGGTTGTCTTTGGAAGGCCTTAACAATTCGGGCGCAGCAGGCAAAGATCTGCTGGTGATTTTGAATGACAACCGCATGTCGATTTCACCCAATGTGGGGGCCATTTCGCATTATTTGACACGCATTATTACGGACCCGATGTACAACCGGGTAAAGGATCGCATTACAAATGATCCTTTGTATAAAAAGATCAAACAAGAAGCGTGGGATTTGGCTGGAAAAATTCCGGTGGTGGGGGATAACCTGCGCCATGCTGTGGGTGGGTTTGAGGAAGGTTTAAAAGGGATGTTGGTACCGGGCGTTTTGTTTGAAGAATTGGGTTTTCGATATTTTGGCCCCATTAATGGCAACGATATTCGCGAAGTGGTGAAAACGTTAAAAAATATTCGCGACCTCAAAGGCCCAGTGCTTTTGCATGTGCATACCATTAAAGGCAAAGGTGCCATTCCCGAAGAAGAAGAAGATCCTTATAGTGCCGACTCGACCAAGTATCATGCCATTAGCCCACCGGCACCCAAATCGGATTTGCCCAAATATCAGGCTGTGTTTGGTGAGGCGATGATTGAGCTGGCCAACCACGACAGCCGTGTGGTGGGTATTACGGCAGCCATGTCTGAAGGCACCAGCTTAGATATATTTCAAGCTGCGCACCCCGATCGGTTTTTTGATGTGGGCATTGCCGAACAACATGCCGTGACGTTTGCCGCTGGGATGGCTTTAGAAGGTGGACGGCCTGTGGTGGCGATCTATTCGACGTTTTTGCAACGGGCGTATGATCAAATTATTCACGATGTTGCTTTGCAGTCGGCGCCTGTGATTTTTTGCTTGGATCGTGCAGGGATGGCGGGTGCAGATGGACCCACACATCATGGCAATTTTGACATTTCTTATTTGATGTGTGTGCCCAATATGATTGTGAGTGTGCCCAAAGATGGTGATGAGTTGCGCGATCTGCTGTATACGGCTGTGCAACAGGTCGACTATCCGTTTTCTATTCGTTATCCTCGTGGAAATGTGAGCAAACCATTGTCTGTGCGCGAACCTGAAGTGTTGAAGATTGGTTCTTGGGAGCAATTGGAAACTGGGGATGATGTGGCATTTTTGGCTGTGGGTACCATGGTGGACAATGCGATTTTGGCACGTGAACAATTGGCCAAAGATGGTATTTCTGCTGAGGTGGTTAATTGTCGCTTTGTCAAGCCAATGGATTTGGAAATGCTTACAGACTTGGCTGCAAGGCACCGCGTTTTGATTACGATTGAAGAAAACACCGTTGAGGGTGGTTTTGGTGCCGCAGTGGCGCGGCACTTGAGTGATCGGATGCGCCCAGGGCAGCGGGTGTATACATTGGGCATTCCCGATCGTTTCTTTACACATAACTCACAGGGTGCTTTGCGTGATGAAGCAGGCCTTTCGCCTGAAGCCATAGTGGCTACTGTAAAACGTGTGATGACAGAACAACCTGCGGGGCATTAAGGCGGGTGAAAGAAGCAAAAAGGAAAAAAGCAAATCAAGGGCGGAAAGCGAAGTGTTGCGTTATATGAGTGATGGTGGGTGTTGAGGATTGGATGTGTTTGTTGGTTGAATACGAGAACAGAAAAGCGGCTCACGTTTAAAACGTGAGCCG